>CAZOMH010000149.1:0-8707 GCA_964580415.1 uncultured Nitrospirales bacterium | reverse complement strand
CCGCAGATGAATCCCGCCGCGAAGGCATCGCCCGCGCCGAGGATGTTGTACACCTCGACGGGATAACCCGGCGCGTCGATCTGTTCGATCTCGCCAATGCCCCGCCGGACATGCACCCGCGCGCCGTCGGATCCCCGCTTTTGCACCAGCGCCTTCGGACCCAGTGCAAGCAACCCCGCGATACCCGCATCCACATCGCCCGCGACCCTGGTGTCCGAAACCTGCGAGTGGGTCAGCGTGATCTGCGCGGGGTCGCGCAGCATGGCCGCATTGATCTCGTCGTCCGTGCCCAGCACGGTGTCCACCAGCGGCAAAATGGCCCGGGCCATCACGCCGAAGGCGCGCGGATCGTGCCACTGATCCGGCCGGAAGTCGATGTCGAACACCACCTCGGCCCCGGCCGCCTTCGCCTGTTCGGCGGCAAAGAAGGTCGCGCTGCGGCTGGGCTCTTTGCACAGGTTGGTGCCGGCAAATTGGAACACCCTGCACCGCGTCACCGGCGACGCCAGCACGTCGTCAATGGTCAGTTCGATGTCGGCGCAATTGTCGCGGTAATAGACCAGCGGGAAACGGTTGGGCGGCTCTATACCCAGCACCACCGCGCTCGTCCGGTGGCCGGGCTTGCGCGTGATGAAGCCCGTTTCCACCCCTTCCTTGTTGAGGAAATGCAGGATGAAATCGCCCACGGGGTCGGCACCCAGCGCGGTCAGCGCCACCGTGTTCATCCCCAACCGCCGCCCGCCGACGCTGATGTTCAGCGGCGACCCGCCGACATAGGCCGCGAACTTGGTGATCTCCACAAAGGGTGCGCCCACGTCGTCACTGTACAGGTCAATGGACGAACGGCCCATGTGTACGGAATCAAAAAGCGTCTCTTGCGTCATGCAGAACTTCTCCGGCGCGACCGGGGTCGCGCTTTAATACAGCGGCAGGCGGTCGTCGCTGCCGCGATAGGTTTCCTTCACCCAACTGTACCGGGGGTCGTCCCGGGCCATGAGGCTCTGCGCGCTGCCTGCCAGCACGTTCAGGTAGTACGTGGTGTGTCCCGGCGCGCTGACCACCGGATGATAGCCTTCGGGCACCAGCACGGCGCAGCCGTCCTTTGCGAGCATAACCGCGTCAATCGGCAACCCCGCCTGGTGCAGGGGACAGCCCCCGTCGGTGTATACCCGCTGAAACGCGTAACCTTCCGGCGGATCAATCCGGTAATAGTACACCTCCTCGAGGTCTGCCTCCAGAAGATTGCCCGCTCCGTCCACCGCATGCACATCGTGTTTGTGCGGCGGATAACTGCTCCAGTTCCCTCCCGGCGTGTACACCTCCACCAGCACCAGCCGGTGTACGGGCGAGCCGGGCGGCAGCAGATTGTTGATCTGCCGGGTCACGTTGTCGCCACCGCGCAGGCCGCTGCGCACCGTCTCGGGAGTTATGAGCCACGGCTCGTGGTCCTCGTCCGTGGGACACCATGTAACGGCAAATTCCCCGGCCTGCTCCGCCGTCACGTTGAATTTCGTGTGACGCGGCAGATACAGCGCATGCGCGGCTCCCTCAAAGGGCGAGCGACGCCCGCCAATCCCCGTCCACACCCCTTTGTCCGACCCAACCGTGTACCGCCCGCTGAGGTTCACCAGGGCAAGTTCGTTCTCGCCGGTGTCGAAATTCCAAGAGTCGCCGGCTGCAAGCCGCCGCGCCTGAAAGGAGATGAGCTCCCATCCTGCGCTCTCCGGCGTGATGTTTAAGAGCAGACCCGCATCCTCCGGATGCGTTGCGGGGTTTACAGTAAGGTTTTCAGCGTTGTATTGTTTCATGGCACCAGGGTTTAGGGTTTAGGGTTTAGGGTTTAGGGTTTAGGGTTTAGGGTATGGGGTATGGGGTATGGGAGTTATTGTGCATCATCATTCTCGGAATTAGCTGCTCTCTTGGGCCTTCCTTGCAGAGAGCGAATCATGCTGGATAGCATCTTTCCCACCTCCTGGGTCATGCTCCAAACACTTGTGGCTCTCTCGCGTTCGACGAACTTCAGACGTACCGCCAAGGTTATGTGCGTTTCCAATTCTGCCAAAGAACCGCGAGCGATACTGAGATGGTGAAGATAATCGCCGCGGTGAACACGGCCATAGCCTTCGGCGATATTTGCGGGTATCGATACCGCAGCTCGTTGCATCTGACTCGTCAAACCATATCTCTCCTGGGATGGAAAGTCCGATGTTAGGGTGTATACGGCCACCACCATATCCATCGCCCTCTTCCAAACCTCCAATTCTCTATAGTTCTTCATCGCCCTTGTACCCCAAACCCTATACCCTAAACCCTCCCCATGCTCTTCCCGGCAGATTTCAATTCATTACACGCCTGCACCACCCGCGCTGCCATCCCGGCACGCCCTTTATCCAACCATGTGCTCGCCAGATAATCTTGTTTCACCCCCACCTCCCCGTCCACTTTCAACACGCCGGTGTAACGCGTGAACATGTGGTCTGCCACCGCGCGGGTGAGCGCATATTGGGTGTCTGTGTGAATGTTCATCTTGACGACGCCATAGTCCAGCGTCTCATGAATCTCGGCCGTTTCTGTGCCGGAGCCGCCGTGAAACACCAGCCACATGCGGGCAAAATCGCCGTGACGGGCCATCACGGCCTCCTGGCCCTCTTTCAGAATCTTCGGCATCAACTTCACCTGCCCGGGCTTGTACACGCCGTGTACATTGCCGAAGGTGGCCGCGAGCATGAAGCGCCCGCCCTCCACCCGGCTCAATGTCTCGTAAACCAGCAGCATGTCCTCCGGCGTGGTGTAGAGCTTGGCGTTGGGCGCGGCCGACATGCCGTCCTCCTCGCCCCCCACCACGCCCGCCTCCACCTCCAGAATAATCTCGTTGTCCCGGCACAGCGCGAGCAGTTCCTCCGCAACGCGCAGGTTCTCGCCCATCGGCAGGTCGCTGCCGTCGTACATGTGGCTTTGAAACAGGTTCGGCTGCCCCGCCGCACGACGGCGCGCCGTCTCGGCAATCAGCGGCTTTAGAAAAGTGTCCACCTTCGCGGTGGGACAATGGTCCGAATGGACCGCAACATAGACCCCGACCTTCTCCGCGACCCGCCGCGCATGTTCCGCCAGCGTGATCGCCCCCAGCACCGGGTCTTTCGCGGGGCCCGAAGAATGCAGTCCCGCCGCCACGGAAATCTGGATGATGCCGTCGCTTTGTGCCGCGGCAAACCCCTCGATGGCGGCGTTCACACTGGTCAGTTCCAGCACATTGATGGCCGGATAGGCAAAGCCCCCGGACAGTGCCCGGTCCAGCATCCGGACGTACGTGGCATGATCGGCAACCGACATGAGTCCCTCTCCACGGAACAACGGGGACCGGAAAAGGCCCCGCAGCGCCGCATCGGAGTCTAGCAAAGCGTCAACCGGCTTATCAAAGCCCGCCAAAATGTTTCGCGCAAAGTTGAAATACGAGAAGGTCATCCGTGACACTGTTTCAGTCGAATAGGATTCTTTTCCCGTCTTGGTTGTGCAGGTATGGCGTCTTCGGCCGCCCGGAACGGGCGGCAGCAGGCGCAATGATATGCTGGGAAAAACGTCGAACAGGCCCCGAAAATGATTAGCCAAGAGACAATCAAAGCGTTTCGGCAGGAGATTTTGGACGTCGCGGAACGGTATGGCGCCCATGACATCCGCATCTTTGGTTCCGTGGCGCGCGGTGATCAGCGCGAGGGTTCCGATTTGGACCTCCTGGTGCGTTTTGATCCGGACCGTTCGCTGCTTGACCACGGCGGGCTCGTCGTGGACCTTGAAGAACTGCTTGGCGTCACCGTGGATGTTGTCAGCGAGCGCGGCATGCGCGAACGTTTTCAGGAACGCGTCACGAAGGAGGCCATCCCGCTTTGAGGGGCGATCGTCTCAGGCTCCTGGACATTCTCGACGCCTGCAGGGTCATCCTGCAGTACACTCCCGCGTCGCAGGACCAGTTCGACGCAGACCCGCCACTGCGCAGTCATATCCTGTTCCATATACAGATTATTGGCGAGGCGACCTCCAAGTTGTCACAGCCTTTGCGCGATAAACACCCCGATATCCCCTGGAAATCAATCGCGCGCATGCGAAATCTTATTGCGCACGTTTACTTCGGGATCGACTGGAACGAGGTTTGGCAGGTGGCCTGCCGGGACATCCCCTTGCTCACAACACAGATTGAGTCTGTTATTGCCTCGCTCGATGGGGGCACAGAATAGAGAGTCTGGATTGCATCAAGCCAAAGGTTTCGTGGCGCCGCTCTCCAAACCTGCACGAAAGGACATTGTGGAAATGAAGACGCTGTTCAGGCTTTCCCTGCTCTCCCTGCTGGTGCTTGTGCCGACCCTTGCGGGCGCGGACACGGCGGCGATCATTCCCCTCGAGCGCGCCCATTCACACAACGACTACACCCGCACGCGGCCCCTGCTCGACGCGCTCGATGTGGGCTTCTGCAGCATCGAAGCCGACATCTACCTGGTCGACGGCGAACTGCTCGTCGCGCACGACCTGAAGGCGGTAAAGCCCGAACGCACCCTGCGCGCCATGTATCTCGACCCCCTGCACGAGCGCGTCAAGAAGAACGGCGGCCGCGTCTACCCCGGCGGGCCGGGTGTGACGCTGCTCATCGACATCAAGGACGACGCCCCGGCTACCTATGCCCGTCTGCGCGACGTGCTCAAAGACTACGCCGACATGCTCACCTCCTTCACGCCCGACAGCACCAAGCCCGGCGCCGTGACCGTCATCATCACCGGAAACAGCCCCCGCGACATCATGGCCGCCGAAGCCGCGCGGTTGGCCGCCGTGGACGGGCGCAGGGCCGACATCGACAGCGATGTGTCCCCAAATCTGGTCCCCCTGGTAAGCATGGACTGGAACACCGTGTTCAAATGGAAGGCAAAGGGGGACATGCCCGCGGACGAGGCAGCACTGCTGAACGACATGGTCGCAAAGGCCCACGAAAAGGGGCGGCGCATCCGCTTCTGGGCACTGCCCACGCCCGCCGTCTCCTGGCCGCTCCTCTACGACGCCGGCGTGGACCTGCTCAACGCCGACAACCTCCCGGCGCTTCAGAAACTCCTGCTGGAACGCATGGACAAGAAGACCGCCGCGAAATAGTCGGCACCGCTTTGGATGAACCGGGCACGCCCTCTGTGGAGTGCGGCGGCGACGACGACGCTTTGGCTCACATCGCGCGTCGAACCAGCCAAAGCGGTGTCGCGCTCCGCTCTGCCACCGCAGTCCAAAATGCGCTTTGTCGCGTGGCCTATTGACAGTTCCCTCCCCTTGACAAGGGGAGGGCTGGGGTGGGGTTCTTCTGTTCTTCCAACGACGCGCTGTGATATTGGCGCTAAAACGTCACGTCCTGCAAACTTCCCGTGAACGGCCCGGGCTTTTCCATTTTGAGGGAGGTCACCGCCGCCGCGAGGCGGCAGGCCTCCTCCGCCGAGTGGTGCTGCCGCCAATAGCAGTAGGACGCAAAGCAGGTGTCGCCGCGCCCCGTCCTACCGGACAGGTTGCGCGGCGTGAACGGTGCGGCATATATTTCGCCATCCACGCAGACAAGCACCTCGGTATGGTGCGTGAGCATGACCTCCTTCGCGCCCCAGGAGGCGAGCATCCGCGCGGCCGTCGGCCGGTCGCTTTCGCCCGTCAGTGTTTCCGCCTCGGCGTGGTCGGTCTTCAAATAATGGACGGCGGAAATCACTTCTTTCTTGTTGTCCCAGTCGCGAAAAGCCATCGGGCCGTTCTCATTCACCCGCATGAAGCCCTGGGCGTCAATGGCCACCTTCCCGCGCTGGCACATATCCAGAACAAACTGTTCGGGGAACTCGCCCCGCATCAGGCCGCCGAGGTAATACACCTCCGCCGTGGCATCGGCCGGAACGTCCTCCAGCGTAAAGGGTTCCACCATGCCCAGCGCTTCGCAGGTGCGCCGGTCGCGATCCGCCGTGTGATAGGTGTTGCGGATGGACGTCGTGCTCGCCGATTTACGAAACGTCTGGGGCACGCCGTACCGTTCGAACACCTCCAGTGCCGACCGGTCCTCGGGGTTCAGTTTGGTCACCGCCAACAGATTGGCCCCAAGGTGCTTCGCGGCAACGGACGAGTACACCACCGCGCCGCCGATAGAATACTCGGTATCCTCCGGCGTGATGATGATGTCCTTGGAAACCGCCCCGAAAATCAGCATGTCATAATGCGTCATGGTGGTCAGTCCTTTGCCTTTACGTTCCAGAGGAGGCATGCGAGTGCAACAGAAATAACGGCCGCACCCAGCCAGAACAGGAAGACACTGTTGAAATCATGGGTGAGCTTGCCGTCCAACGTCAGGGCGTTGGCCTCAATCAGCTTGCCGCTGACCTTGTCCTGCAGGGCGGCGCCGAGATAGCTGAACATGCCGACGACGCCCATTGCCGCGCCGCTCGCCCGCTTCGAGCAGATGTCGATTGCAATGAGCCCGCCCACAAACACCAGCAGGCCGCCCAGACCAAAGCCGAACAGGGCAATGCCGGCCAGGTGCGAAGGGTGAAACTTTGCGGTTACCTTCAGGCTGTTTGGCAGTTCCTCCACGGCGCAGCCCGTCCAGAAGAGAAACCAGCGGTCATTCTTGATCAACCACACCGCGTTCTCCACTGTTTTCGCCTTCTCGTCTTTTTTCGCCTCGTGGAACTCCGTTGTTGCCCGGGCGGGAAGCTGGATCTGTTTCTGGCGGAAGATTTCCCGCAGTGAGTCATCCACCGGGCCCGCCTTCAGCGCCGCCTTGGCCGAAATGTCCAGATCGGTCAGGCGCGTGGAGGGGCTCAGGTACAGCACGATCAGGCCGGAAATCATGATCAGGCCGTAGATGAGCGTGGTGACATTGCGGCGCGCGCCGAAGAGAAAGTCGGACACGAATCCGGAACTGACCGCGCCTGTCATCTCGAAGAGCTTGGACCAGCCAAACACCAATCCGGCGGTGATGAGCGTGTAGTCCTTGGCCTCCTGCAGGTACATGATTCCCCAGCCGCTGACGCCGTACCGCGCTATGTACACCGCCACGCAGGACAGGCCCAGTATCCAGATGTAGGGGTTTTTCAACACCTCCAACTGGGCGCGGTTCACGTTGTCATCGTTCTGGACGGATTCCGTGGTGTGGTCGTTCTTGTAATCGGCCACCGCGGGCAGGCCGTAGGTGCGCGGACGGTCCGCAAGGAGCCAATAAAGGAGCAGCGCAACGATGACGGCGGCGGAACCGGCCATCCAGAAACCCCAGCGCCAGCCAAGGTAGGAGATGATGGCCGCGCTCAGCACCATGCTCAGTCCCTCGCCGGTGGGATGCGCCATGCTCCAGGTGCTGTAGCGGCGGCCCCGTTCCCGGTTGCTGAACCATTGGGAAATGGACGCGCCGCTCGGGGCCGAGCCCATGGCCTGAAACCAGCCGTTAACCCCCCAGAGGAGAACAAACAGCCAGAACGTGCCCGTGAAGCCAAAGGCAATTACAATGACGGCCGAAACCAGCAGCCCGGTGGACATAAACCGTCCAATATTGCTGCGGTCCACCAAAAAGCCGTTGATCAGCTTCGCGAATGCATAGGTCAGGAAGAACGCGGAACCGATGGTTCCCAACTGATCCGCGTTAAGCGCGCCGCTGTCAATGATGGGCTTCTTCGCAACCGAAATGGTGAGACGGCACACATAGAAAAAGCTGTAGCCGAAAATGAGGCCAACGAAGACGGAGCGCCGCTTTCGCTCGTAAATGCGC
The DNA here is from genome assembly GCA_964580415.1 of uncultured Nitrospirales bacterium. Lineage (GTDB taxonomy): Bacteria > Hydrogenedentota > Hydrogenedentia > Hydrogenedentales > CAITNO01 > CAITNO01. The sequence continues at coordinate 951 of CAZOMH010000149.1, read as the reverse complement.
CTTATTTCGGCCGCGTCCGCCAGAAGCGGTTTGTCGGGGCCGGTCTTGAAGAAATCCAGCATCCTCATCCCATTCGCTTTCCATCCGTGCCTCCGGAAACCGGGGCAGGCATGGTCAATGCCGGGAACACTACCGCACCTTCAACCGGCGCGCAGTCGATATCCTTCAGCTTCTGGTATTTTGGCCAAAGACATGCCGGAGATCAATAAACTTCGGCGGGCATCGACAGCCCTGTTATGAGGGCTTTGCGCTGGCCACCACGCCCCACGAGTAATTGGGCCATGCATCGTGGGTGTAGGCGCCGTAGTAGTAGGTGACGCCCGCCGTCAGGCCGCTGTCCGTCTTGCCCGTGCCGGTGCCGTCGTAGACAACCGTGCCGTCGGTGTCGGAAAAGGGCGCGCTGCCCTGCTTGCGGATCACCTTCACCCCCGTGAAGTCCGCCGTCGTCGGATTGGTCCAGGAAAGCTTTACCGAACCCGATCCCGCCACGGCCTTGAAGTTGGTCACCTCGGCGGGAGGCGTAATGTCGGACCACGTGGTGCCGCTCGCGGAAGCGCCGTCGGAACGGTTGCCGTTCACGTCATAGGCAAAGGCGGTGTAGTAGTAGGTCGCACCCGGCTCCAGCGGGCCGTCGTAATAACTGTCGCCGTTGCCGTTGACCACAATTTCACCGTCGGTGGGATTGACCGGATAACCGTCGGTCTTTCTCAGCACCCGCACAAAGGAGAAGTCGCCGCCCGGATTGTCCCAGTTGAGCATGAGCACCGCCTTGTGGGCGGTTATGGTGAAGTTGGCCACGTTGGGCGGCGACTGCGTCTCGGCCACGGTTGCCACGGCCGTAATAGAATTCATCCGGGTGAAAGCCAGGTGCGTGTTCAGGCTGGACGACGGGAACCCCAGCATGTTGAGAATGGCGTAGCCGTCCTTGATCACACCGCGGCCAAAGCACCG
>CAZOMH010000148.1:0-8736 GCA_964580415.1 uncultured Nitrospirales bacterium | reverse complement strand
CCGAAAACTGGCGAACGCGAGCCTCGTCCTGGGCGTTCTGTCGTCTCCCCTGCTTTGGTATGCTGCAATGGCCGTGATACAGAAGGTGGGTGGGTTTCAAGTCGTGACATTCACATTGTTTATGGTAGTTGCCATGCTGTTCATGGTGGTCGGGGGAATTGCGGCCGTTATTGCCGGAAGCGTCGCCCTCGCCAGGACCAGGCGCGCTCCCCGGGGCGGACGCACACTCTGGCGGCCCCTGGCCGGGGTCCTAATCGGCGGCGTCAGCGCCGCGTTCACGATCTGGGTGGCGCTCTCGGTTATGCACAGGGGCCGCATGAACGCGGATTTGGTCGTCTGCCAGAATAATCTCACGCAAATAGGGAAGGCGTTGCATCGCTATGCGGATGAGCACGCGGGGAAGTATCCCGCTTTGTCCCAAGAATCCGGCGTTCTGATGTTCACTCCGGATTGGATTCCCCAAGAGACCGACCTCGGACCGCGTCTCACCTGTCCGACCATTCGGAATGCCAAGAAGCCGACGACCGGTCCGGCAAGTCCCTTCGACGATCAGAGTTACTTCTATCTTGGCTACGCCCTCCGCAGCGACGACGCCGTCGAGGCATTTGCGAAGGCATACCGCAAACGGCTTGCCGAAGGCGGCTCTTTCGACGAGGACCTCGTGATCGAGAACAGTGAGGGAAAACACGTTCTTCACCGGCTGGCGCAGGGCGTGGATGAAGTGCTCAGGAAAGAGCATGACCGGCTCTCCATGTCGCCCTACGAGGGCAACAGTGCGGGATACCAGGAGATGGAACCGCTGACGGTTTGCGACGATGTCCCCGTCATGATTGAACGCGATTTGGGTCATGTTTGCTTCGATTGTGCCGACGGCGCTCCCCGCGTCGCCCATGTCCTTTTTCTGAATTCCGGCCTCCGCGATGTTGCCCGCGGCACCTGGCCCATGACCGAGAAGACCCAGCGTATTCTCGCGGAACTCGCCGAGTAGCAGCCGTCTTGACTGGGAGCGCCGGCATCCCCGCCGGCTTCGACTCTTTGCGGGGTTGCTCAAGAAGCCGGAAAGGATGCCGGCGCTCCCAGTGGGGAACGTAGTTGCAGTAGAATCCCCCGTAAACCATACGAGGAAACCGCCATGAAACACCTCCTGATTATGACCTGCCTCACCCTGTTGCTTGCGTCCTCCGCCGGGGCGGCGGAACTCACCGCCCGCATCGACGGCAAGAAAGTGCTGGTCGAGGTGGACGGCAAGTTGTTTACCGCATACTGTTTCGACGCCGGGCAGAAGTATCCCTATTTCTACCCTGTAAACGGACCGCTCAGCGGCGAATCGGTGACCACAGAGACTTCGGAGCCTTATCCGCACCACCATTCCCTGTTCTTTGGATGTGACCGGGTGAACGGCGGGAACTACTGGCAGGATAAAAATGAGGCGGGCCAGATTTTCAGCCGGGGACCGGAGATAGTCCAAACCAAGGGGGACAAGGTCGTGTTTCGCGACCGGGGCGACTGGAAACGGCCCGGCGCGGAACAACCCCTCGAGGATGAGTGCATTGTGACCATTACCGCGCCGACGCCGGACCGGCGCGTGATTGATTTCGAGATTACGCTCACGCCGTTGGTGGACGTCAAAATCGAAAAGACCAACCATTCGCTCTTTTCGGCGCGCATGACGCCTGCATTGAGTGTGAAGGAGGGCGGCTCGCTGGTTAACGCCAACGGTGACGCGGCCGAGGCGGGCACTTTTGGCAAGGCTTCGCCCTGGTGTGACTATTGCGGCACACGTGACGGCAAGACCGAGGGTTTGGCCATTCTGCAGCACCGGGACAACCCGTGGTATCCGGCACCGTGGTTCACACGGGACTACGGATTCTTTTCGCCGACCCCTATGTACTGGCCCGCAAACGGCCAGTCCACCGAACTGCCCAAGGGCAAACCGGTAAAGCTGCGCTACCGCGTGGTGATTCATGCCGGGGATACGGCCGCGGCGGACATCGCCGGGATCTTCGCCGCGTGGAGCGGCACGTCGGAAAAGAAGCCCTGATGGCAACGGTTGTCCTCAATCCCCCCTTGAGGACAGGGAGGACAGAAGTCATGCCCCCCCCCTTTGAGGACAGGGAGGACAGAAGTCTTGTATCCCCCCTTGAGGGGGGTGCTGCGAAGCAGCGGGGGGTGTATGCTTCCGCATACGCCCAGAACCTACACCCCCCGGCCCTTCAGGCCTTCCCCCCTCGCAGGGGGGACCCAAGACTTCTGTCCCCCTCGTCCTTGAGGGGGGGGGACGGCGAAAACCGACCGGGGGGTGTTGTTTTCCGCTTTCTTCGCGCCTCCGTAGAAAACCCTGTTGCACAAAGTTCTGTGTGTGCTATAGTTATGTCCGCACGGCAGGTTGGACTCTGACGATGGTCACGTCGGTATATTTGAGTATGGGTTCCAACCTGGGCGACCGGGCAGAGCATCTGCGCCGTGCCTTGGAGGCTGTGGCGGCGTTGCCGGGCACACGTCTGGTGGCACAATCCACCGTTCATGAAACGGAGCCTTGGGGCGTGACGGACCAACCGTCATTCCTTAACATGGCCGCGGAGATCGAGACGGCCCTCGGGCCGCTTGAACTCTTGAACGCGGTCAAGACGCTGGAATCCAGCCTGGGCCGCACGCCGGGACCGCACTGGGGTCCGCGCGCAATCGACATCGACCTTGTCCTCTGGCAGGACAGGGTGATGGAAACTGAAGCGCTGGTGTTGCCCCATCCGCGGTTCCGCGAGCGGGCTTTCGTGCTGCTGCCGTTGCGGGAAATTGCACCCGATGCGGTGGACCCGGTGACGGGGCGCACGGTGGCCGAGCTTGCCGAAGCGCTGGGCAATTGTTGACGAAATATTCTTGAACCGCTCCGCTTGGAGCCCAAACGGGACCGGGACGGATTTCGTCACGGTTCAGGAAGCGAAACAGAAGATGAGAGATGCCGTTACCGCGGCAGACTTTCGCCGAAAGAAGACAGCCGGCGAAAAGATTGCCGTTCTGACCGCCTATGACTTTCCCACCGCGGACCTTGCGGACGCCGCGGGGGTGGATGCCGTCCTTGTGGGGGACTCCTTGGGCATGGTGGTCATGGGCCGTGAAAACACCCTTTCCGTGACCATGGACATCATGGCACACCACACCGCCATGGTCAGCCGGGCGGTGAAACGCGCCCTGGTCGTCGCGGACATGCCTTTCCTTTCCTACCACACCGGTCCGGAGGATGCCGTGCGCCATGCCGGACGGCTGGCAAGCGAGGCGGGGGCCCACGCGGTCAAACTGGAAGGACCCGTGGACCAGTTCGGCGACTGCATCCGGGCAATTCTGCGCGCGGGTATCCCGGTCATGGGCCATGTGGGACTCACTCCGCAGTCCATTCTCCATTTCGGCGGGTTCAAGGTGCAGGGCCGCGGCGAGGCCGACGCGCGGCGCATCAAGGCGGCGGCGCTCGGCCTCGAAGAGGCGGGCTGTTTCGCCATTGTGCTTGAGTGCATGCCGTCCGCATTGGCCGCCGACATCACGTCGGCCCTGTCCATTCCGACCATCGGCATTGGAGCGGGCGCGGCGTGCGACGGGCAGGTGCTGGTGATGCATGACCTTCTCGGTTGGGGCAGGACGCGGTTTGCCAAGACCTACGCCGACGTGCGCGGCGCAATGGGCGGCGCGTTTGCCGCCTACGTAAAGGAAGTGAAGGACGGCACCTATCCCGGCAGGGAGCACGGGTACGAATGAATATCTTTGACAACGCGGCCGACATGCGCCTATGGTCCCGGGAACAGCGCCGCACCGGGAAGACCATAGGGTTTGTGCCCACGATGGGCGCGCTGCATGAGGGGCACCTGAGCCTCATGCGCGCGGCCGTGCGGGACAACGACACTGCCGTGGCGAGCATATTCGTCAATCCGACGCAGTTCGCGCCGCACGAGGATTTCAACCAATACCCGCGCACCTTTGAGCAGGACGCGGCAAAATGCGCTTCCGCGGGCGTGGCGGCTGTGTACGCGCCGACCGCGAAAACCATGTACGCTGAGGACTATTCGACCTTTGTTACCGTGGGCGGCGTGAGCGAGGGACTGTGCGGCGGCAGCCGTCCGCACTTCTTTCGCGGCGTGGCCACCGTGGTCGCCAAGCTGTTCAACGCGGTCGAGGCGGACCGCGCCTACTTCGGCCAGAAAGACGCGCAGCAATGCGCGGTCATCAGGCGGATGGCGCGGGACCTCGACATGGCTGTTGAAATCGTGGAGATGCCCATCGTTCGCGAGGCCGACGGCCTCGCCATGAGTTCGCGCAACCGTTATCTCGGCGCGGCAGAGCGCGCCCGCGCGCTCTGCCTGTCGCGGTCGCTCTTTGCCGCGGCGGACATGATGCGGCGGGGCGAACGCGGCGCGGAAAACGTAAAGAACGCCGTGCGCGAAGGCATGCGCGGTGTGACCATCGATTATGTGGTGCTGGTGGACGCTGAAACCATGCGGCCGGTGGAGCGGATAGAAAAGCCCGTGCTCCTCGCAGTGGCCGCGTTACTGGAGTCTGCCCGGCTCATCGACAACGTGAAATTCGATCCCGCCGGGCATGGAGGTTCCCAAAAATGATGCTGACCCTTTTCAAGAGCAAGATTCACCGCGCCACGGTCACCGAGGCGGATTTGAACTATACCGGAAGCCTTACGGTTGATCCGCTGCTGCTGGAGGCGGCGGGCATGCTTCCCTATGAACAGGTACACGTGCTCAACATCAACACCGGCGGACGCTTTACCACCTACCTGATCGAGGGCGAGCGCGGCGCGGGCACGATTTGTCTCAACGGCGCGGCAGCGCGGCTCGGCGCGCCGGGCGATCTCATCATCGCGATTACCTACGCCCAGATGGACGCGGCCGAGGCAAAGGGCTTTCGCCCGACTGTGGTGCTTGTGGACGGTCAAAACCGCATCGTCAATGTCACCCGCCCCGGGCAAATCCCCCAAGGCGGCGCAGACTGCTGATCCGTGGGGCGTTCAATGCCGACAACTGCGGCTCAACACAGCAGGACGGTTCCTGCCGGAAAGAGACCATAACAGGAGCAAGAGTAAAATGACTGTTGAAAAACTCATTACGGAACCCGTGGCACCCACCGAGACCTTCGATATTTTGGGCTGGATCTGGTACATCCTGGAGTATCTGGCCTGGGCGGTGATATATCCCTTTGCCTACCTCTATGAATAGCACGTCCGCACCGAAAGCAGAACAGGCGGGCGTTGCCGCAACAGTGCCGGCCGGAAAAAACAACCGGGAGCAGGTCCGACTTGGGCACCTGCTCCCGTAATACTCCCGGGAATTTCTGAAAAGCCTATTCGACCACTTCAAATTTCAGCGTGGATGCATTGCTCGTGTCCATCGCCGCCGTAAATACAACAAGACTTCCCCGCTTCACCCCGGTCAAGTCCAGAGGATTGGCGGATTTGACCTGGCGGAAAACCTGGCTCCCGCTGTCGTAAAAGGTGACCGAAACATCGTAGACGTCATTCTTGAACAACCAGGGAAGCAATGCCTCGTCATCGGGCAACAAGGCAATGGTGGACCCGAAAGCATCCTGCGGCATGCGGTTTACCTGTGCTTCCGGACCGGGCGACTCTTCCGCGTCCGGCGCGGGGTATACAAGCACCTCGGTGACGGGATAGGCGCCCTCATTCACCAGCTTCATTCCAATGCTGGCATTATTGCAGCCGGACAACACGAACACGGCCGCCGCAGCAACCACGGTCCAAGCAACGACGCGCACGGTGCGAATAACCATTTTTCCGCTCCTTCTCGCGGCCTCGGCTTCAAGGCCCCTGTTGGCATAGAGTTTAGCATGGCACCCGGGCAAATGCGCAAGTATTTTCTTGACAAACCCGCCCATCCGTTTCCGGAGGCGCAGATCAGGCCCAAGCGCCGGGGCCTGGATTGGCGGATGCGCCTGTTTTACGTCCATTTCTCGCATGCGTCCATGCTGCACCCGGACTGACAACCCCGTCCCGCGCCGGCCAAGAACATCACGCCGGACAGGAACGCCCGCGCCGGCGGTGCAGGCACAGGGCAAGAGAACCGGCCACCGCCCCCCCCGCCAGCACGAGCCAAAGCAGGTCCACGGGGGAACCGGCAACGCCGATATGGAGAACCTTGTCGGTATCGCCGCCTTCACCAAAAGTCAGGAAGACCGGTTCCCCGGACACGTCAATATAATCATCGGTCAGCGTTTTCGTGCATCCGGACCCGATATCATGCCGCTCCGGGAGGGCGTTAAGCCCTTCGAAATCAATATGCACCCGGGCCTTTCCCCACGGCCGCAACGCGGGCTCAAACCAAAGAATCAGTGTGGACGGGCCCTTGTCGCGACGATAGAACGCGGTCCGCAGTTGACGGGCAGCCAAGCCGCCGGACACCCGGACCAGATCGCTGCGCAACGTGCTGTCGCTGCAATACTTGCTGAACAGGCTGTATGCGCGGGCGGAGGGTTTCCATTGGCCGCCAGGGCCAAGCAGGCCAAAGAACGACTCGGAATCGGGCGGTTGCTTTGCCTGTGCAGCCGCATCGCCGTCCTGGAAACAGTACCAAACCAGCCGGTCCACCCCCAGTGACGTTGCGATGGTGTAGGACTTGATCACGTGGGCGGCGAGTTCGTCGTCATTGGCGCACCATGGATAATAGCCGCCGTTCGGCGCGCCCAGTTCGGTAATCCACACAGAGCCGGGATGGTCATGACGGCGGGCCATTCCGATCAGTTTGGAGAACTCGGCATAGTAGTGACGGGGATTGGTGGCGTAGAGATGGCCGCTGGGATGCTGCACATCAACCAAGGCGCCGGACGCATGCAGCCCTTCGATACCCGACGCCATAAGCGCGCCGAACGGGCCGGTACAGGCGGTGCCGACAATCTGAGCCGACGGGTCTGCGATACGGATGGCGTCGGCCGTCTGCCGGGCCAGCGCGTAGAATTCGTCCATCGGGCCTTCCCAGAAACGGGTAATGTCGGGCTCGTTCCAGATTTCCCAGGCATCGACACGGCCGGTATAGTGTGTGACCATCTGGCGCACATACTCGAGGAACTTTGGAATATCGGCCGGAGCGATGTAATTGCCGCGGGCCTTGCCCGCGGAATCTTCTTCCACCGCGCCGTTGTCGTAATCCAGGATGGCGATTATCTTCTTGCCATGCCTGGCTGCCGCGTCCACAAATCCGTCACGGCACGCAAAATTCCACGTGTCGGGACCCGGTTGAAAACTGCTCCAGGCAAAATCGGCGCGGAGGGACTGCACACCCAGTTCGTCAAGTGTCTTGTATTCCTCGTCCGACTCGGAATACCCCGCGTGGCAAAGGCCCATCGGTTCCGCCACTGTTCTGGACGCCGGTTGGGCCATGAACGCCGGCGGCCACGCCGTCACTTTTAGAAGCGCCGCGCCGGGAATGACGGCCAAGGCCAGCAACACCGCGAAAACCGGCACGCAGAGGGCCATGCCCGGCAGGGGAACAGAAACACAGACGGCCCTCCGCGCGGGACGGTTGCGACGATACCATACCCCCCCCAGCCATAACAGGAGCGAGATTACGAGAGCGACCTGAACGCCCCGAACCAGCACATGCACGCCGTCGAGGAAGAAGCCAAATTTGACCACCAGCCCCGCAAAGGCAAAACCGCCCAAACCGACCAGCCAAACACCGGCCATGGCCAGGGCAAAGAGGGCATAGGTAAAACCGCCCTGCCGATAGGTGGCCCGAAACAGCGCGGGCAGTGCGTACCCCAGACCGACAGCCGACGGCCATGCGAGTTCCCCGGGCGCGACCAGCAGAAACACGGCGACGGCCACATGGACGGCCACCGCGAGCCGGAAGTGCCGGGCAATGAGAAAGAGCGCGGCCCCGGCAAAAAAAACCGCACCGTGGCAAGGCGCGAGAAACAGCGGGAATTTCGCTTCGATGTTCCCCATAACGGCGTTGGCGGTGATACCCCGCAGTTGCAGGAGCGCCATCATGCACAGGAGGAACAGCGCCTCCAGAAACGGGAGCAGCCGGGTGCCGCGAATTGCCCCGACCCCGCTCTGCCGGGGAACCGCGGCGGCCGCCGCCGCGTGAAACAGCAGGGATGCGGTCCAAAAATAGACGGCCCAGGTCATCCCCGACACCACCCAAAGTGTGGCGGCCCACCAGAACAGGGCCAGGGCGGCGGCCAGCCACATCGGCGCTGTGGCAAAACAGGCCCGCGCCGAAGCCCGCACCCGCAGGTGGACGGCCAGGTTGGCGAGCAGAAGAAAACTCACCCCGGCACTCCACGGAAGCATCGTGGCGGCCAGCGGCAGCACCGGCGTCATCGGGTTGCACACGGTCACGCAAAATAGAAGCAGGCCAAAAACAAGGCTGGCTGTCCAATGCAGCGCCGGTTCCAGCCGAATGAGTGCGGCCTGCATGCGGAGACTGAAGGAGGCGAGCCCCGCCAGCAGCAGCAGCAGAAACGGCAGCAGCGCCAGGGCACTGCCCCATGCGCTGTCGACAGCCAGCGGGGAACTCTTGGAGAGCACCCAGAAACAGTGCATTCCGAGCACAACAAACGTCTCGCACCATGCAAGCCCCGCCAGCGCCTGCTGCGCCAATCCGCTTCCCGCCAGCGGGGGGCACGGCACCGGAACCTTCGCGGAAACGGCACCGCGGTCTGCCATTGTGGACGGACGTGTTTCACCGGTCCGCGATTGCCATCCGGTCTCCTCCGGGCCCG
>CAZOMH010000147.1:0-8739 GCA_964580415.1 uncultured Nitrospirales bacterium | reverse complement strand
GACGATGTAAAGTATAGCAGAGGAAGGCTGATTTGGGGGTTCAGCGCGGACTCTCATAAATTTCAGCCGCTGGAGGCGGTGGCTGGGCCGTTGAAGGTGGTCTTTTGGTGTTTTATCGGGTCTTTTGTGGATCGCGAACCTGGCGGGTAAACCATGATCGCTTGGGGTTCGCGCATGCCTTATTGGTCATATGATGAGGGGGCCTTCGGGGTCGTAAGCGGGTTTGGCGCCGAAGTGTTCCACGCGGTTTCGCCAGTTGGCGCCGAGAAAGTAGAAGCGGAGGCTGTCGGTTTCGGGGCAGTAGACGTCGGTGAGGCGGTTCCTGAGCTTGGCGAACTGGGCGGGATCGACCAGGCATTCAAACACGGAGTTTTGCACGCGCTGGCCATAGTCTTCGCAGGTCTTGGCGACGCGGCGGAGTCGGCGTCGGCCCTCGGCCGTTTCCGTGTTCACGTCGTAGGTGATGAGCACCATCATGGCGGTCTACCTCCAGAGGAACGGGGGATAAGCATCCAGGTCGCCCCGCAGATGGCGGGCGAGCAGCAGTGCCTGGACATAGGGGATGAGCCCTATGGCGATCTTCTCCTTGAGGAAGGGATGCTCTATTTCCTCCTGTTTCCGCGTCTGATAGGTCACGAGCAGCTCCTTGCGCGTGGCGTCGTCCATGGTCACGGCGCCGGTGTCGGTTCGGGTGAAGCCCCTGGGCTTCACCTGCTGCCGGTTGATGAGGGTGAGCGCGAGCCGGTCGGCGACGACAGGGCGCAATTCCTCGATAAGGTCCAACGCCAGCGAGGGCCGTCCGGGGCGGTCACGGTGCAAAAAGCCCGCAGCCGGGTCGAGCCCGACCGTTTCCAGCGCCGAGCGCGTGTCATGCACGAGCAGCGTGTATACGAAGGAAAGCAGGGCGTTGACATTGTCCAGCGGCGGACGCCGGCTCCGCGTGGTGAACGAGAACGCGTCTTTTTGCGCCGTGATGAGGTGGTCGAACACGGAGAAATACCAGCCGGCCGCGTCGCCCTCGATGCCGCGCACCGTGTCGAGCGGGGCCGGGCGTTCCAGTGTTTTCAGCAGTGCGGCCAGGTGCGCCGCCGCGTCCCGTATTGCCTGCGCGGAGGCGTCGTCCTCCCGTTCGCGGGCTGCGCGCAGCAGCACGGTGCGGCAGTTGGCCACCTTGGCGATAACCACGGTCCGGGCCAGTTCCGCGCTGTGTTCGGGGCTGTCCGCCCGGCGGTACTGGGTCCGGCGCAGCAGCACATTGCCGGACACGGGCCCGTGGACGCTGGCGCGAAAGCGCCCGTATTCGGTAAGGAAGGAAATGGTGACGCCGCGCTCGCCGCAGAGGCCCATGAGCGGCGGACTGCACGACACCTGCCCGAAGCAGACGATGCCCCCGAGCGTGTGGATGGGCACGCGCAGGCGCGTCTCATGCTCGACCCGCACGAGGACCGTTTCGCCCTCCTGGGCGAGATAGGCACCCTGCGTGGTCACATACAGCGTGTTGAGCAGATGTTTCATCGGGCGCTCCCGTTGTTATTCCGCGCCAGTGCCGTGCCGGGAAAGAAGAGGGGACGAGGCAGGCGAGACGCCTGCGGTACGTACCGCCGCCGTCCCGGCGGCCTTGTGCTTGAATCTGACGGGTGACGTGTTAATGCCCCCGCGTGCGTCATTCTTGCGCAAAAGTGAATCCACACACATCCCCCTAAATCCCCCTTCAACGGGGGACTTGATGAGCAACACCCCCCGCCGCTCCGCGGCACCCCCCTCGATGGGGGACCTGTCGTCCTTCGCGCGCAGGCGTGAATCCAGGCAAAAGCCCTCGCCATGTCCAACGTGAACTTCGGTCGTCCTTCGCGCGCAGGCGTGAATCCAGGCTCTCTTTTCATCACGCATCATTTCCCAGGTCTTTCCATACTGCGTCAATATACTTTCGCGCGCTGCCCGCGTTGCCCGTGGACTTGGGCATGCACTGGTTGCAGAGCGAACAGTTGTCGCATTTCTTTTCATACACCGGCGGCGGTGTTGAACCCGCAGCGAACAGCGTGTGCATCCGTGCCGCCAAGTTCTCGGTTTGCTGACGCAGTGATGCGTCAATGGCAACGTCGCTACGGCGACGGGGCGTGCCGTAGAAGAGCGCCCCCCGCGTCACAGGCACGCCCAGCATTTCTTCCAGACACAGCGCCTGTGCGCACAATTGCACCTCGTCCATCCCGTTCGGCTTGGGCCGTCCGCGCTTGTACTCGACGGGAAAAGGCGTCTCGCCGCCGTCCGTATTGGCGTGAAACTCCACCACGTCCGCCTGGCCCGAAAGGCCGAGGCGGAGTGAGCGCAGCCGCAGCCCGCGCACAATCCGCACTCCGCCCCGCCTTTCGTCGTCGGTTCCATGCACCCGCTCGTGGAGGTGCCCGCCCTCGACGGTCAGTCGGTTCTCCGCCCACAGCCCCTCGACGTGGATCAGCGCCCACTGCCGTTCGCAGAACGCCAGATGCTGCAATCCCGAAAGGGGCAACAGTTCGTCTTCGGAGTACATGATGTTAGAACATTTCCAGCACGGTCACCCCCGCCGGAAGATTGTCCTTGTCCACGGTGACCGCGTAGTCGCTGAATGTGCGGGCGGGCTTGCCGTCGTCCTTTCGCGTGATCTTCACCCGGTCAAACAGTAGATGTGCGGGCGCGTTGCCCAACGCGCTGTCATGTTTGAACACAATGAGCTTCTGCGTGGCCATCTCGCCCCGCGCGGCGGAGCGGTCATGCTCAAACATGTTCTTGAGCGCTTCCCAAAGCAGCGCCAGGTCTTTTTCCGTGAAACCGGTCTGCGCGGCCAGGTGTGCCGACACAAAGCCGTGGGAGACGTACAAGCCATAGGGCACCGTGTTCTTGCGGCCCATGGTGCGGTTGTCACCGCTCTGTTTTTCCGCCTCCGCCTCGGTGGCAACAGCCATGCGGGTTATACAATGCTCCAAGGCCATGATAGGATCGCAAGAACGGCCAAAAGCGAGTTGTACCGGGCCGCGAACTTGCCCGGCGTTGGCACCGGTGGACATGACGGCACCAAAGGTGCGAATGTCGTAATAATTCCTGCACATTTGGATGCGCGCGGATTCCACTTCAGAACCCTGGCCGGTGCCTTTTGACTTGCGCTCCTTGCCGTCTTTCGTATCTGCCGGTGCCTTGGTCAAATCTATGCCCAAGGATTCATAGGCGCCATCAATGAGTCGGTTCAGGACGGCCTTTTCCTTGACAAAGATGTCATACCCGTTGCCGGGGTCTTGGGTCATCTGCACAAAGTTTCGTATCTTGCGTTTGAGACACACGTCGGTGACGAGGCCACAGCCGGTTTCCGGGTCCACGCGGGGCAGATTGCCGGCATCCGGATCACCGTTGGGGTTGCCGTCCTTCACGTCAAACACAAGTACGAAGTCATGGCGGTTCTTGATGGTGTCGTTCATGGGTAACGTTCCTTTCGTGCGGTGGTTAGCCGTTGTTTTCTGTTTTCTTGGTGAAGAAGTCTTGATTCTGGTGGTAGTATCCGATCGCAAAACGCCCTTGGTCTGCCAAGGAGAGATGCGGCGGAAAGTCCGCAAATCCGGCCACAATATCGCCTACAAGACGCTCGAAATAGATGCGTCGGCCCGTGTTCTCCAGTTTTGACAGGTGGTGATTCTTCAGGCGCATGAGATTTGGAAAGACAGTAACCGGCGTGCCCGAGGCGGCACCGTAAAAGCGGTCGCGGATGGTGGCGTTGATGCCGGGATTGGATTCCTGCTGCACCTTCTCCAAGACGGAAAACAGCCTTCCGAGCAGGTATCCGATGTTGGTATTCGATATGTCGAGACTCATGGCAAGCTCCCTTTCATGGGTTGGGTTGTTGAAGCGGAGTGAACGGTTCAGACACGCCTTGATCATCGCGGCCCGTGGATAGGTGACATCCTGCTCGGCCCGGATGCGCCGGATGGCACCCTGCAGCAGCGTTTGTGGATAGGGGGTTCCCTCCAGGATGGCTCGCATCGTATCACCGGCGAGGTTGGGCGGGATGTTGTCAGCCTTGCCCAGTGTGGCGGTGGAAACGAGCAGGCGGAACAGAGACAGCACGTCTCTGTCGCGGGGACCATGTGCGATGCAAATGTCGTCGAAGTAACGGCATATCTTGTCCGACATGCCCTTGACGGTGTCAATGACCCAGAATCGAATTGAGATGCGGGATGCATTGGGCGCAAGACCAAGCACGTAGAACCGGGACTTGTCCTCATCGCCCGGCCGGGTGCCCGAGTGAACGGATTTGAACAGGCTTTCGACGGCCCGCACATTACGGTCAGGATCATCCTTTGGCGGTTCTGTGAAGAAGTCCGGCACCTGCTGTTCGAAGGCGGTGCTTCTTTCTGACCAGAAGATGGTGGACGCATCCCCAACCTGCATACGCTGTTTGGAGTCCTTGCCAAGCAAATGGTTTAGCGCGGTGGTGTATGCAAAGGCGGCGGACTTTCCGACCGGTGCATTGGCACCCTGGTCTTTTCCGTAAGAACCGAAAGCCGCCAGATTGAAGGACACGATATTTGCGCCTGTGGACTGCGCACCCCAGACTCCCTTGATCGCCGCATGCAGGCGTTCAGGAATGTCCTCTTCGCCCGTGACAAGACAGATACCCTTTGCTTCTGCGTTGCCCAGTAGCGCTTCGACTATGGCGTGCCTGACCTTGGGGCTTTCGGTAATCAGGCCCTTCTCTCCCGCCAGTTGAAAAGAGATGTTGGCCCCTTCTTCCAGGGCCTTTTGCCAAGCCTCGCCGAATGGCTGGAGAAGCGCCGCCTTGTCGGGATTGCCCAGAAATAGTCTCAGCGCCTCGATGGAGGAATCAGAGAGTTCGCCAAGGTCTTCTATCCGTTTCTTGAATGCCGCATGTTGCTCCTTTACGCGCTCTGGCTTGCCCTTTAACACCACGCCCAAGGCGTACTCTGGATTATCCCAGAGCAGATTCGCGGCAATGCCGCTTGCCCTTTTGACAGCCTGCGGAACAAGGTGGCGCTTGGCTCTTCTAGCCTTGCCAAACCCTTCGTAAGTGGCTGCCAACATTGCGGGAGCACCATCTGGTGTGATCACGACGACATATGGAATCTCTTTCCACTCGAATCCTGGTGGGGCCATTTGGGATTCAGGGTCGGCGGCCTTTCGGTCGTAGTATTCCTTGAGAGCCTGAAGAATCATCCGCGCACCTCCTCTTTGTTGTTCCGGTCCGGCACGGATAGCATGCCGTCTTCAAGCCTTGCCCGGAAGAACAGGGGGCGAATGTCTTTTGGATCGGTGTAGTCCAGATCGTAGAGCATCCACCCAAGTTCACGACTTCCCGCAAGTTCCTCGGGGGCAGTAGCCGGTTCCGCGCCGGGATCAATCAGCCGGAATGCGCAGGAAAACTCGCGGCAGCCGAGATAGGGCTGGTTGAAGCACTGGCCTTTCCTGGCGCGGCGCTCGAACATGGCGGCGTACTTGGCTTCCGTCTCGTTGCTGCGCAGGTCCGGCTTCTGCATGTCGTCGGCCTCTTCCCGGTCGAGCAGCCATCCGGGGACGGGGTTGACGGTTGTATCCCGCCGCTCTGGCGGTATGAAATCGAAGGTTCCGTGCAGGCGGTATTTGACGTCGCGCAGGAAAAGCCCCGCGCGCTGCTGCCGGTCCTCTTCGATGAAGATACCCCCTCTGGGGGAGGCCACCTTACCTACCTCATTGCGGCGGACAGACACCCAGCGGATGGGTGCAAGTACTTCTATGCGCGTGACGCGCCACCGGATGGCCGGCTTCCAAAGAATGGCCTCAAAGACGGCGCGCGCGGCGGAGGGTGTGATCACGTCGTAGCTGACGCGCTCCACCTTCATTTCGGGCCGGGTGAAGCAGGCGAAAGGCCCGCTCACCTCCAGACAGAATCCTCTCATTGTTTCTGTGCCTCCCATGTGTTGTGTTTCGGCGCGAAGACTGGGCCCCCGCCTGCGCGGGGGTGACGGAAAGGGGTCATGCAATAAGGTCCTCCACGGGATGATTGTCCCGGTAGATGTTGAGCCCAATGATGTCGTCATACAGTGAGGGCATGGTCTGCAAGAGGAAGCCGGGCCATTTCTTTATTTCCTCAAGATGCCCGTCGGCAAGCATTCGGGCGGCCATTGGCGTGGGGATGTTGACCGTGTATCGCTGCAACCTGCGCATGATGTCGCGCTTTGGACCGAAGGCGGAAAATTGGCCCAATAACGAATCGCTGCCCTGGTAGCGAACGAACACGGGCCGCTGCGCCTGGTCGTCGATGAACTGGAACTCTTGCGCGGCGGTGCGGAAATGAATGTCGATGTCAGGATTAATTCCCTTTACAAGCCAGTCACGGTACTGAGCACCCGTATCGTTTAGTTTGCCGTAGAAGAGGTCGAAGTACCGCGTGAATGCATCGGGCTGGTCGGGATCAAATCCGGACAACGAGCGCAGCTCGCGGGTGGTGTCCTCCCCTTTTCGTAGCAGTCCCCTGGGCGCAGGCTTGGGCGGTACAAAGACATGCACCTGTCCGGTGCGGCCTTGGGCGTTCAGTTTTCCTTCCCGGTTGCAGCGGCCCGCGGCCTGGGCGATGGAATCGAGGCCCGCCAGGGCGCGATAAACGACCGGAAAGTCGATATCTACCCCCGCCTCGACGAGTTGCGTGCTGATGACGCGCACGGGCAGGCCTTCCCGCAACCGTTGCTTAATGGTCGCGATGATCTGGGAGCGGTGCTGTCCGCACATGAGTGCGGAGAGGTGAATGGTTCCTTCGGGCATCAGACTGAACAGGTCATGACAGGCAGATCGGGTGTTCACGATACACAGCACTTGATCATGTTGTTGGAGTTCGTGCGCAAGCGTTTCCCAGTCCGTGGGCTCGTTCAATGTGGCGGGGAAAAGAATCTCGGTCCGCTTCAGTCGGGCATACAGGCCTGTGCGGTCTGGGATGATTTCGCGGGGTGGATCGATATTGGGCAGCTTCGGCTGGGTTGCGGTGGACAGAAGCAGCGTGACGCCATAATGGCGGGCTAGATGGTTCATGGCCTCCACACACGGAGTCAGAAGATGGGGCGGGAGCAACTGGGCCTCATCCAGAATTACCACGCTGTTGGCAATGTTGTGCAGTTTGCGGCATCGGCTGGGTCTTGCGGCATATAGGGATTCGAAGAACTGCACATTGGTGGTTATGATTATGGGGGCATCCCAGTTTTCGGCAGCCAGGCGGGAACGCTGGGTTTCCCGTTCGGGGTCCAGATTGCTGTGGTGCTCGACAATGTTTTCCGGACCGAAGATTCCCGAAAGGGCCTGTGCGGTCTGCTCGATGATGCTGGTGTAGGGGATGACGTAGACAATCCGGTCCTTGGCGTGCCTGACGGCGTGATCAAGGGCAAAGGCCATGGCTGAAAGCGTCTTTCCGCCCCCGGTGGGAACGGTAAGCGAGAAGAGGCCCGATGGTTCCTGCGCCTTTGCGCGGCAGGCGGCAAGGACTTCTTGGCGTACAGCGTTGACAGGCGTCCTGGGGGCGTTTTCGGCCATTGCCGCCATGTGCCCATCAAACAGGGCTTTCAATTCCGTCAAACTATTGAATGCTGCGCGATCAGCATGTGTGTCCGGGCTCATGAATGCTTCGGTGTCGAGATAGTCTGCATCGACAAGACATGAAAAGACCATGCGCATCCAAAGGTGAAAATGCCCGGGTTTTACGAATGCAGGAGGACGGGCAAGGGGCCGCAGTTTGGGAAGGATGTCATTGACATGGTTGGCAATCCTTCGCAGATTTGCCTTGCCTTCCTCAAGGCGACTGGAGAGCGCCGCGTTGGCCGTATTACTGGGATACCAGTCGGGGAGGCCCGCATGGTGGCCCGCAGCGAGATACGCAAGAACCCGCCCGGTGCACGTCCCGAGTTCTGCTTCGGCAAGAGCCGCTCCGGCGCTGGAATGATTGACGCGCCCGCGCCCGGAATCGTCATACGCTGAATCATCAAGGTCGTTGGAGCGCAGCAGGTAGGCTTGGAACGAATCATCGGCCTTGCCGAAGTCGTGAAGCCATCCGGCATTGTGCGCCCAGTCGGCGGACTGAAAGGCCCGGGCGTATTCGGCCGCCCTGGCGGCCACCGCCGCCAAGTGGTCGCTCAGTTCCTGCCACTGCGGGCCGGCGGGAGCCCCCGGAAAGGAATGCGCGTAGTACTTCCTGGTGTCGGACATACGGTCCCCCTTTGTCACAGGTTGTGTGTCCTCTGGGTGAGATTATGCACGAAGACAAATGGAAACGCCAATGGGAAAAAGGTCTGGCTTATGTGTTTTCGCGGGAATGAGGAAGGGGGGGTAACGTGGAATTACGTATTGGGATTTGGGGAGTGGAAGAGAGCGGGGCATGGGCGGGGGCCTTGCCGTGCGGGCTTGGCCATGCGGGGGAAATGGCGCAAGAAAGCCGCCAGGGATGGCGGCGGTCCGGGGGGGATGACGGCAGACGGGAATGTCTGCCACACATTGGTCAGGCGATTTCTTTGGGGAGGCGGAATTCGGTGTGTTCTTCGGTGATGGTGCGCTGGTCGATTTGGCAGGGGCCGCGCTGCTGGAACCAGGTGATGACGTTTTCAACGAGGCGTTCGGGGACGGAGGCGCCGGAGGTGATGAGGACGGTGTCGGTGTTCGCGAGCCATTCGGGACGGATGGCGTTGGCGTCGGGGATGAGGTGCGCGGGTTTGCCGTGGGCGCGGGCGATGTCGCGAAGGCGGG
>CAZOMH010000146.1:0-8773 GCA_964580415.1 uncultured Nitrospirales bacterium | reverse complement strand
CGTGGTGAAATCAACCAGACCGGCGACGTGGTGCGCACCGCGCTTATTCTCGGCGGGGCGGGGTATCCCCGGTACTACGAGACGGCCGAGCGCTACCTGCGCAGCATGATCCTGCCCACGCAGCACCTCGAAGCGGAGATGCGCGCCTATCTGCACGACAAAGAGAATCCCGCCGACGATTCGGAGCGCGACGTGCTCAGGCGCACCGTCGGCGGCTACGCCATGCAACTGCCCAACGCGCGCATGCGCAAGGGCGACTGGCCCCTCAGCACGCTCGACATCACCTCAGGGGCGGTCCACGCCATGAGCGAATGCTGGCGTCATCGCATGGACCTGCAGGACGGCCTGGCCACGCTAAACCTGCTCTTCGACTGCGACAACGACACCGTCACCGTGAAAAGCGGCCTGCCTTTTGAAGGCAGTATCGAGTTCACCGCGAGGAAACCCGTAAAACAGTTCCGCATCGCGGCGCCGGGCTGGCTGGACGCGGCTTCCGTGCATGCCATGCTAAACGGGAAACCATTTGAAACCCGCGCCCAGTCCGGATACATCGAGCTGGGCGCGCTCAATTCCGGTGACACCGGCATCCTCAACTTCGACCTGCCCTGCAAACGGGAAAAGGAGACGGTCGACGGCGTCGAATACACCACGACATGGATCGGCAGCCAGATTATCGAGATACTTCCGCGTGGAGAGGTAAGTCCGTTGCCGTTCTAATCCCCCGTGATTGCGAACCTCAGACCGACTACGGCGGCGATTCGCAGAAGAAAGGTGATCACGAATACGGCAGGAAGACAGCCCAGTACCTCTTTGATGGCGCATAACCGTGCTCTTTTGGAGTGCGGCGGCAGCGACGCCGCTTTGGCTGATATCTCGCGTAAGGCCAGCCAAAGCGGTGTCGCCGCTGCGCTTTGCCACCGCACTCCAAAATGGAGCATGCGCGTGCCTCGCGCTCATCCCCGTCGTCCCTGCCGCGCCCTATTTCGTGATCTTGGGGGCCATGGCGGCGGTTTCATTCTCACCTGCGACTGCGCCAGGTTTATTGTCGGGCGCTTTTTCCAAATCGGCAAAGACGCCCAATGCCGCATTTTGCGCAATCTTCTGATTGGCGGCGTAGGCGTTTCCAGCAGCGGCACGATAGGCCTTCAGCCCGGCACCCTTTACCCATTCCTCCAGCACATCCCGGAGGAGGAACGATCCGGGATACATGAACTGCGTGGTGAGCAGAATGGGAGTGGCTTCCAGGTGCGCGATGTGTTTCGAGAAATACTTCTGGCTTTTGCAGCACAGCACCATGCATTCGGGCTTCTTCCTGCGGGCGGCGTCGGGGGCGACGCCGTTCAGATAGAAATCCATCAGGCCGTTGTGGCCGAGGTACACCACAAGGTCATATTTTCCCTGCGAAACCGCGGTTTGAAAATCCTTCAGGCATTGCTCGATGGCACTGCCCTGGTAGGCAAAGGCGGTCAGGGTCATCCTGCCGGACACATGGCGGCCGGCATAGGTCCGAAGCACCTTTTCCGAGGGGGCCTCAGGCGCGGGTTCCTTTTTCCACTGCGGGCTTTTGCCGAAGATGCCCATAAAGCCCTCCGCACAGCCCCAGTACAGATTATGCTCCGGATCATCCCCGTTCCCGACGGCCTCCGGCACCGGAACAATTCCCTGGTACACGTTGTCGCAAAGCGCCACAAACACGCCCACCGTGCGCTCGTCAGTGGCAAAAGAGTTCTGGTGCATGCCGCACACCACGCCCGGCAGGATGGTCAGAAGGAACGTTATGCCGTTTCGCATGTGTCAAAATCCTCCCACAGATTCTCTCGAATAGAAGTTGGTGATGTCTTCTTATAGCCTTGGAATCTTATTCCCACTCCACATGGAGCTTCTGCATCGTCCCCGTTCCGCCCTCGTTGTCGAGGGTCAGCAGGCCTGTCTGCAAACTGGGGGAGACCGCGTGGCCGTTAAACAGGGCCTTTACCCCCTTGAACCGCGGCGGCACAAACACCACCGTCGGTGCCTTGGCGTCGTTGGCCTTGTAGCTGAGGTCGAATCGTTTTCCCTCCTGCCCGAAAACAGGATTGTCTCCCGCGATCCGCTGCGGATAGGCACGGACCAGCACGCTCAGATTGTCTTTCTCATTCCCCGCGTTGTCCACGATGCCGAAAGATTCCCGGTCCGACTTGTCGTAACTGTAATAGGTCCAACTCGCCTGGTTGTGGTCCAGCAGGTTCAGAAAGTCGGTGAGGTATTCAAGGTGTCCCGCTGTCGTTGATGCAATGCCGAACTCGCCGTACAGCAACGGCGTGTGGAATCGCTGCGCGTCCTTCAACCGTTCACGCGCCCACAGACGCATCCAGAACTTTGCAAACCCGCCATACACATACCCCTCGTGGCACAGCGGGTCGTAGTAATGGGGCGCGAATACGCACCGGTTGCCGGGCTGGAACGTCAGGCCCGTCGGCAGGCCGCCGCTGTTGTACATCATGGGTTCAAATAACATAGGCGCGGCAAAGGCGTTGCGCCGCCACATCGCCTGCATGTCGCCGTAGAATGCCGACAGAATTCCCGCCTCAAACCGCAGATTCATGCCCGGAAAGGGCTCGTTCATGATGTCCACGCCCGCCACATTGGGCAGGGTGTCGATGCGGCGCACCACGTGCTCCACCATGGCAACGTATTTGTCCCTGAGTGCGCGGCTGGCCCAGAAATTGGTGTACGACCGGATAACGGCCTTTTCAAAGTAATTGAAGTTCCAGCGTGAGCGTGGGTGAAACGGAATCCCGTCGTCATGCAACGTCCAGTCGGGAAACCCGTTGCCCGTGAATTTGCGGGAATACAGGTCCTGATGGAAGTCGATTACCACATCGAGCCCCAGTTCCTGCATCCAGTGGATGCGCTCAATGACCGAGTCGATGTAGTTCTCGTCGTAAACCCCTTCCGTCGGTTCGACGGCCTCCCAGAACACGAGATAACGGACGCAGTTGAATCCCCACTTCTGCAACCGGGCAAAATCCTCCTTTGTGTGCCAGCCCGTAAACCCGGGCGCGCCCTTGGCGCAATTCGCCACGTTCACCCCGTGGTACACCACGATGCGGTTGTCTTTGTCGCGAAGGTGGTAGCGTTCGGGCCCCGGTGCGCGGCACAACCGAATCAGACCCGCCGCGACAGGAAGGCAGACAAGCGCCAGCAGGCCCAGCAAGGCATACTTTACCGCCCGCCTTCCTCGTCCTTCCCCTTCCGGGCTCCACCATTCCGCGAATCCCATGGCGTTCAGTCCTTCCGCTTGGCGCAGCCTGTTTCAAAGCATTCTTGGTGGTTGATGTCGTTCATCATTTGCCGGTCTTGGGTTGCCAAACGACGGCGGAACACGGCCACCAGCATAAGAATCCAAGCTGCGGCCAGAATGCACGCGCGGACAAAGCCCAGACCCGGATAGATCAGACGGAGGTTGAACCCGCCGGCATTCATGCCGCTGCGCAGCATCATGGGACCGACAGCGTAGAAAACCCCGAAGACGACCACATCCAGCAGGCTGAGAAGGCAGGCCAGCAGCACCAGAAGCGAACGCCGGGGGTCACGCTGCCAAAATGCCGCCGCCAGCACCGCGCCGGCCACCCACACGCCCAAGAGCGGAATCTGCGTTCCAAGGGTGGTCAGCAACTGTCCGGCGATTCCCAGGTATTCCGTCTTCATTTCCATTGCGTTCCCCTTGTCCGGTTTATGGAGGCGTCATACCCATGGCGCCGCCGCTTCATGCGCCTGCCAGGCACTATTCATTGCTTCTCGGTCGGTTTACTGCGGCTGCGTCCGGGGTCGGTCGTGCCGCACCCCCAAAACATAATAATGCAGGTGCCTGTCGGGACGGTAGTGGCCGGTCTGCCGCCGCCGGCCACCCTTCGGGGCCTTCAATATACTGGAAACCGCACCGATGCTTGAACAGTCCAATGGACGCCGTTTTTACCCGGGCGAGTGGTCCCCGGGGGGCGGTACGGGTAGTCTGAAAACATTCGAAAGGATCGGAAAGATGCGAAAGATAGCCATGTTGACGGCGTGTGTTGTGTTGCTTTGTCTCGGCGTTGCCCAGGCGGAGAGTGCGGTAATCGGGAATCCCGACCAGGCGGTCGAGCAGATGCTGTTCTTCCGAATCGTGCAGCAGGCCAATCTGGATTCCGGCAGCATGGCGGAAATCTTTGACGGGTACACGCGGTACCACGCGATGATGGATCCGCTGCTGACCAGCCGTGAAAAGATGACCAATGAAGTCAAAGAAGCTGCCGCGGCGAACAAGGGCGGCTATGAACTGAAGGAAAAGCTGAACGCCCTGCTCGAACTGGACCGGCAGATATTTGAGGCCAACCAGGAGGCCATCAAGGCGGCGGGCACCGTGGTGAATCCCGCCGTGCTGGCCCAGCTCTATCTGCTTGTGTACAACCGTGAAAGCATGATTGCCGAAGCGCGTTCCACCCTGGCGGGCCCCTGCGCATGCACCACGCTCACGCCTGCGGCGGCGCCCGCCGCGGTTCCTGTTGCGGTGCCTGCGGTTCCCGCGGCCGCCCCTGTCGCCGAAAAGGAAGTGGCTCCGGAAGAGGCGATCATGGCGGTCGTCAAGACGTTTTCAGAGAAACTGGCCGCGAAGGATGTCAAGGGGGTCATGGGGCTGGTGTCGGACAAGTTCACGAATATGGAATACGGCGACAAAGCCGGACTGCAGGACTTCGTGCAGAATGCCGCGGACGCGGGTTACCTGGACGGCCTCGAAGTGGTGCTCAAGGGTGCCGGCGTGAAGGTTGAAGGGGACAAGGCCAAAGTTCAGCCGGTCGAGGTCAATGGAAGTTTCGGCGGGGCGACATTGGAACTGCATTTCGGGAAAGTGGACGGGGCATGGACCCTTGTCGGCTTGAATATCGAAGGGGTGTAACCTGTCTGTCGTGACAAGACGCGGCCGGTCTTCGGCCGGTCGTTTCTGAAACATGGATGCGAAGCGCGCCGCAGTCGTCCCTTTCGGGACACTGCGGCGCGTTCTGTGTTTGCCGTCGCGGTGCGGGGGGAAGCCGGTCTTTCCGGGCACACCGGCTCTTTTCCCTATTTCTCGCCGCCGGCCTTTGCGTGTTCCGGGGAATACTCATACGCCCCGATATCGGGGGCGTTCCCCTGCGGCGCGGGCAAACCCTCCATGTCGGCACCCGGGTCTGTCCGGCCACCGGCATCAATGCACGGCGAGCCGGCGCGCAGGTGGAAATCCTGTTCCGCCGCATTGACAACCCCGGGCTCCGCCGTCAGCGAATTCGGCTCTTTGCCGTACTCCCGGCGGTAGGCGTCGAAGGCCGCCATGGGATAGCGCTGTTTGTCAACGGAGATCATATCGCCCGACGGTTGAAACCAGCAGTTATGGTCCATGTCGAGCGCATCGACGGCCGCGCGCGGCCAGGTGGGCGCATAGAAGGCGTTCTCCAGTGCTCCGCGGAAAATGTTGTTGCGGATGACGACATCCTGCGCGCGGGCGGGGCTGGTGTAGAAACACAGATGACGGCCGCTCGGATCGGGGCGCTGCGCGTGGCCCCAGCCGGACCCGGCGTTGAAACAGGTGTTGTTTTCAAAAAGGATATGGCGCGTTTCCGATTCCTCCGGACGGTTCCAGTATTCAAAAGAGTATTCGGAATTCCAGATCACGTTGCGGCGGTACACGATATTGTATTGCGGCGTGAGGGGGCCGCCGCTTTGGTTGGTCAGGGCCGCGTCATAGATTTCCCAGAGACGGCACCGTTCCACAAGGCAGTCGTGCGCCGTGCCCCAAAACTCGATGCCGTTCCCAAACCGCACCGTCTTTCCGCCGCCCATCTGGTCGCCGCCGCCGATGTAACTGATGTCGCAGTCGCGCACGGTGATGTGGTGCGTGCTGCCGCCGCCAATGCCGTGTGCCGCGCCATAGCGCAACGCCAACCCGCTGTAAACCACATGGTGACAGTTGGTCTGGTCGATGATGTGTTCCCGGACCGCACACTCAATGTCCGAATATGCCGTGGCCGGGTTCGCGTTCGAGTACAGCTTAAGAATGTGGCGTGCCCCGTCATACCAGTACTTTCCCTGCGCATCGAGACCTTTCGGCTCCCAAACCTTCACCCCGCATGATTTCTCCCCGTCGAAAATGATATTGCCCACATCGCTCAGAAAGAAGCCGTCGGCGCGGCATTTCCGGAACGATATCGTTTCCAGGGAAAGTTGGCTGCCCGCGGGGAGCGCGGCACCCAGGAAAAACGTCAGTCGCGCATCCGGGGCGGTTTGGGATGCAGCATAGTAACAGACGCAGGAAGACCAGTTGTCCGCAATGTCGAATCCGCTTCCACCCTCCCAACGGCCGTAAGAAGACCACGGCGCGCCCGATTTCATCAGGTTTGGCGCGGACAACCGCAGCGGCACACCGCATTTTGCACGAAAAGTGAGGATATACACGTTGCCGCGTTCAACGGCAAAGAGTTTGGTGAAACACTGCATGTCCGAACCGCCGTCTCCCGGGGCGGTGCATTCAATTTGGATTCCCGATGGGTCGCAGGCGAGTCGTGCCGACGCGCCGTGCTCCGTGTACAAGTGCCACCCGGAACTCGCTGAATCCGCCGCGGGCTGCCGCAACAGTTCCGTGCCGTCGGCCTGAGGTTCCTGCGTGCGCCAGATATTTCCCCCCTCGTCCACCCAGTCCTCCGGCCGGTTCTTTTCCACCGAACCCAACAATACTGGCTTGTCCCCGGAACCATAGGCCCCGTAGGTGACGGGGGCCGCATCATCACCGCTGCACGGCCGCAACTGTCCGCGCCACACATCACCCCGCCGGAAAAGGACGCTGTCGCCCGGTGCCAGCGCTGCCGAATTCACCCGGTCCAGCGTTTTCCAGGCCGTCTCCGGCGTCTTGCCGTCCAGGGCATCCCCACCGAGATTGGACACGTGATAGACTGCGGCCGGTGCGGGTTGGCAGAAAAGCAGCAACGGAAGAATAAGCGCAGAAATAAGCAGTTGCATCGTTTTGGGTTGGCGATAACGGTCCATGCTGATTCAGGCCTCCTCGCAATCCTGCTGTCCTGAGTGCCATGGACAGGGAGTGTTGGAAAGAGCATGTACCATCGCGGTTCGGCGGCGCAACCAGACCCTGACGGGGACTGTGCTGCGGAAATGATGGATTCTACAGAAAAATCTCCCTGATAAAGGCCGATCTTGGATTTTCCGGCAGATAGAATACGGCAACGCACTGGCCCACCCCGATTGCCCGGACCGCACGCGTCAGATGCACCGGATTGGCCGCCCGTATAATCTCGTCGTTGTGCTCAAATTCAAACTCAATGCGGCCCCTATCGCGAAACTCCCGGAAGAACACCACCTCGGCCTCGGTCTCCAACCCGTCACGGAAGACCCGCCGGATTTTCGCAACCCGCACCGCCAGCAGCGGAGGGCATAGCACCGATGCCAGCACACCGACTCCCAGAAACACCCCCACGCCTCCAAGATCGCCCGCCTGCGAAACGGACAACTTTGACAACACCGCGGCCAGATCGATTCGGCCCGTGAACACGAGGCCGCCCCCCATCACGGCAAACACGATAGGCGCAAGGAACAGAAGCATGCACGTATGGTCGGTAAACACGATTTTTGTCAATGACGGCAGGGTTCTCTGTTCTTCCATTTTCGGGCTTCCTCCATTATTCAGTTCAAACAGTGCCTTTTACAGATATACCTATTGGGGCCGCGCGTTTTCAACCCCCTTATGGCCAACGGCTATTCGTACACTTGACTTGAATTGGAGTCCCAGCAAATCCCCCGGGTGATTCTCGCTTTTCCGCGATACCCCATCTCACGGTATTCCGCGCGCAGTCCGTCCACCCGTATCGAAAAGCCGCACTCCTCACAGCATTCCAGCGTGACAACGCCCCGTTTCTCGTCATAGTGAAAACGGTTAAGTGACAGCGCGCCTATGTTCGTGCGGTCATCGAGCGTGTACGTCACGACATCGAGGAACCGAAGGGAACAACGGAGAACGTCCACCTCGTCCACCCAATAAATCAGCCTGTTCTTGATTCGCCGACTTGGACCGTCATGGAAAATACGGCGAAAGGGGATGTCAAGCGTTCGTGCTTTCTCGTCCCAGGCGATTTCGTCAACATCAAAGTACTCATCATGAAGCCGGTCGGCTATCGAAAGAAGGTCGTTTGCCGTTGTCGCAACGATACACCCGAGTTCGTGTGTCTCTTCTGCTGCGGCCTTCCCTGCCATCCTGTTCCGGTCCTTCCTAGCCGCACCACTCCCGTTTGCGGTCTTTGAGGTTCGCCAGAACGTCGATGGCGGTGTTGACGTTGTTGACCACCTGGAAATCGAACATGCCCACGCAGATGAAGTCCGCGCCGTGCTGCAATGCCCAGTTGAACCCGTCCCTGGGCTGAATGGCGCCGGCGGCGAGGATTTTGAACCCCATGACGGGGACCTTGGTGCGTTCGACAAACGCGACATCCTTTTCGGGGAAGGCGCAGAACATGTTGTCGTGAAACTTGTTGTGGTCGTCGGAGTTTCCGCCCATAACCTCATAGGAAGTGCGGTTTTCCACCGGATGGGCCGACCAGTACCGGTCATGGTGCAGTGTCTTCATGTAATAGTCGGGAATAATGTTCTGCTCTTCGCAGCGTATCAGGCCCTCCACCGAGTGCGCGCCCAAACCGGCAACATACCCCTGGCTGCGTATCTTGTCCATCATCTTGACGATGACGCGGCAAGGCGGTTTTTCGAATTGGCCAAGCTT
>CAZOMH010000145.1:0-8776 GCA_964580415.1 uncultured Nitrospirales bacterium | reverse complement strand
ATCCATCGCCCCGGGCCGATCCACCTCGATCAGGTAGTGCGGCGCGGTGCCCTCCACGGCCAGCAGGGCCTCCTCGATTTGCGAGGGAAACACATTGACGCCGCGGATAATCAGCATGTCGTCCGAACGGCCCATCACGCGGCTCATGCGGCGCGTGGTCCGTCCGCACTCGCACAGGCAGGTGTCAATGGCGGCAATGTCGCGGGTGCGGTAGCGGATCATCGGCATTGCCTCGCGCGTCAGCGCGGTAATGACCAGTTCGCCGTAGGTTCCCTCTTCCACCGGCTCAAGCGTCTCGGGGTCCAGACACTCGACCAGGAAATGGTCTTCCTGAAGATGCATGCCCTCGCGCACCGCGCACTCGCCGCTCACGCCCGGTCCGAGGATTTCGCTGAGACCGTAATTGTTGAAGGCAAGGATGCCCGTCTGGTTTTCGATTTCGACGCGCAGGTCCTCCGTCCACATTTCCCCCCCGAAGTGGGCAAACTTCAGGTTGAGCGTGCGCGGGTCTATATCCATGGAATGCATGACCTCGGCCATGTTCAGGGCATAGCTCGGCGTGCAGATGAGCACATCGGGGGCAAGGTCCCGCATCAGCATGATTTGACGCGGCGTGTTTCCCGATCCGACGGGGACGATGGCCGCGCCAACCTCTTCAATGCCGTAGTGCAGGCCGAAACCGCCCGTGAAAAGACCGTAACCAAAGGCCACCTGGACGGTGTGCTCCGGACGCACGCCGCCCGCCACGAGAAACCGGGCGCAAAGACCGGCCCAGGTCTGGAGATCCTTCTTCGTGTAGCCCACGAAGGTGGGCATGCCGGTGGTGCCTGAAGAGCCGTGAATGCGCGCCAGTTCGGCGCGCGGAACGGCGCAAAGCCCCAGCGGATAGTTGTCCCGCATGTCCGCCTTTGTGGTGAAAGGCAACCTGCGAAGATCATCCAAAGTCTTTATCGTTTCAGGGCTGATGCCCGACTCAAGAAAGCTCTTCTGATAGAACGGAACACGGGAGGCGCGTTCCACGGTTTGCCGCAATCTTTCCAACTGCAGCGCGTTTCGTTCCTGGCGGGGCATCTGCTCCGCGGAATCCCAAATCCGGTTCTCGACCACAAAGGTGCTCATCTGCTCACTCGCGCGGACGCGGCAGTCATGCCGCTCCGCAATGTTCGACATCTTCCCGGGACGCTGTCTGGACGTTCCGGACGATTCCATTGGTTTTCAAAACGGGCACGCACACCCTCTTTCCTTTTGGAAATACATGGATATGCGGACCCGACGCCTTGTCCCGACGGCTATGGCTGCTTCGCAGGCCGGGCCCCTGAAAACACACCGCACTGCTGCGGAACAGCCGGCAAGAATGTAACGCATAATCGGTCCGGGAACAAGTTGCAGTGCCCCATCCGGCCGGACCGGGCCGCGTTTGCCTTTTGAGAAAGAGAGACGCCCGTGGTCAGTAGAGTTCGACATTTCCAACCACGCTGATTCCGCGGGCATGAAGCACCGACAGTGCGGCATCCGGGTCGTTGAACCGGAATACAAGCACGGCTTTGTCGCCCGAGCGGAAAGTGAACGCATACATGTACTCGATATTCAGTTTGGCCTGTTCGATGACCTCCAGAATTTTGGCCAAACCGCCCGGATGATCATCGACCTCCGTCGCGACAACCTCGGTGATGTTGACCACGCAGCCGGCGCTCTCGAGCACTTCCCGCGCCTTTTCCCAGTCACGGACAATAATCCGGAGAATGCCGAACTGCTGCGTGTCGGCCAGGGAGAGCGTCAGGATGTTGATGCCGGCATCCGCAAGGAGACGGCACGGTTCGCTCAGACGTCCCGGTGTGTTCTCCAAAAACATGGACAGTTGATGAATTTTCATGGTCTGCCTCTCTTTGCCGCCCTCGCGGGCGGCCGGGTTTCAGATTGACTTTCGGTCTATTTCGGACGCTGGTCAATGACCCGTTTTGCCTTCCCTTCACTGCGCTGGATGGTGTTTGGCTCAACGAGTTTCAGCTTCACGTGTATATTGATAACCTTTTCGATGGATTCCGCAAGTTTCCGGCGGACGGCCTCAAGCGCCCCCACACGGTCGGTGAACACGTCCCGCGTCACCTCGACTTGCACCTCAATCCTGTCCATTACCCCGTCGTTGGTCAGCACGATCTGATAGTGCGGCGCCGTGCCCTCCACCATCAGCAGGGCCTCTTCAATCTGCGACGGGAACACGTTCACGCCGTGAATGATAAGCATGTCGTCGCTGCGGCGGGAAATACGGCGAATCCGGCGGATGGTGCGGCCGCAGGGGCAGGGATCGGCGTGGATCAGCGTGATGTCGCGGGTCCGGTAACGGATCATGGGCATGGCCCGCTTGCTCAGCGTCGTTAGCACCAGTTCGCCTTCCTGGCCGTCGGGAACGGGTTCAAGCGTTTCCGGATCGACAATTTCGGGATAGAAATGATCCTCGAAAATGTGCAGACCGTTCTGCGCGCAGCATTCATTCCCCACCCCCGGTCCGATGATTTCCGAAAGACCGTAAATATCAAAGGCCCTGATGCCCGATGCAAGCTCGATGCGCTTGCGCATCTCTTCCGTCCAGGGTTCGGCGCCGAATACCCCCGCCTTCAAAGGAAGGTCATGCAGATCGATTCCCATTTCCGCGGCACGCTCGATGATGCGCAGGAAATAGCTGGGCGTGCTGCAAATGGCCGTGGTCCCGAAGTCCTTCATCAGCATAATCTGGCGGTCCGTGTTGCCGCCCGATATCGGGATGACCGTCGCGCCCAGCGCCTCGGCGCCGCAATGCGCGCCCAGGCCGCCCGTAAACAGCCCGTAGCCGTATGCGTTTTGAATGATGTCCCCCCGGTCCAAACCGCAGGCCGCAAAGGAACGCACCATGACGCTGGCCCAGACATTCAAGTCCTCTTTGGTGTAGGCCACCACAATCGGTTTGCCCGTTGTGCCGCTGGAGGCATGGAGCCGCACCACTTCGCTCAGCGGACTGGCAAAGAGCCCAAAAGGATAGGTGTCGCGAAGGTCCGCTTTCACCGTGAAAGGTAGTTTTGCGATGTCAGAAAGGGTCTTGACCGCCGAAGGGGTCAGGCCGCGTTCATCCATCCGCTGCCGAAACAGTGCGACATTCTCGTACGCCCTTTTGACAATGGTCTTTAGCCGGTGCAACTGCAATTGTTGCAGTTGTTTGGCGGGAAGATAGTCCGGTGCGCTGGCTGGATGAAACGCGCTGCCGGCATCATGCCAGAATTCGCTCATTACCGTGCCTTTCAAAGGTCTATGTCCATTGTCTCCCAAGGAGTTACACACTCCCGGCAAACAAACCGACCGCTCTGAACAGAGTCTGTGTGGACAGTATAGTGAATTGCTTCGCGCGTGGCAAATTCCACGAAAGTGATATTTGTTGAAAATACTAATTCGGCATGACAATCTGCGGATGTTCAGTTGCGTGGATATTGCGCGCGGCGTAAAATAAAACCGTTTCGCCAACCAAGGAGCACTTAAATGTCTTTTATAGCTGATCGCATGTCTAAAATAGACGCCAGCGGCATCCGCAAGGTTTTCGCATTAGCCGCACAAATGAAGAACCCCATCAACCTTAGCATAGGTCAGCCGGACTATGACGTCGATACCCTATGCAAGGAAGAGGCGGTCACCCAGATTCGCGCCGGATTCAATTCGTACACGCAGACTTGGGGTATTGAACCCCTTCGCGAGGCCGTGTCGGAATACTACGAGAACCGCTTTGGGGTGCCGCTGAAGAATGTCATGATTACTTCGGGGGTTTCCGGGGGACTCTTCCTTGCGCTGATGGCCACCGTCAATCCGGGCGACGAGGTGCTCTGCGCCGACCCGTATTTCGTCATGTACAAGCACCTTGTAAATCTCCTGGGCGGCACCTGTGTTGCCGTGGACACCTACCCCGATTTCAAGCTGACCCCGGAACGCGTCGAAAATGCCGTTACACCGCGCACCAAACTGCTGCTGGTCAACAGCCCCGCCAATCCGACCGGTGTCTGCATGAACAAAGCCGAGTTGTCCGCCGTCGTCGATGTTGCCAGAAAGCACAAATTGCTCGTCATCACCGACGAGATATACGAGTCCCTGCTTTATGACACCGAGCCTGTCAGCATGGTCGGCATGTATGAGAACATCATCTGCCTCAACGGATTTTCCAAGAACGCCGCGATGACCGGGTGGCGCGTGGGGTATGCCGGCGGGCCGGAAGAGATCATCCAGTCCATGAACACACTCCAGCAGTACACGTTTGTGTGCGCGCCTTCCTTCGCGCAGAAGGCGGCTGTACTCGCGCTGAAGGCGGACATGACAGAGAAGCTTGCGGCCTACCGCCGCAAACGCGATCTTGTTTTTGAGGGGCTTTCCGGCGCATTCAATGTGACCAAGCCCGGCGGCGCTTTCTATATCTTCCCCGAAGCGCCCGGCGGAGACGGGGACGCTTTCGTGAAAAGAGCCATCGAAAACAGTGTCCTGGTTATTCCGGGCAGCGTGTTTTCCGAGCGAAAGAGCAACTTCCGCATTTCCTTCGCCGCTCCGGACGACACGATCAAGCGCGGCTGCGAAGTGTTGCGGCGTCTAGCCGAACGCGGATGAGGTGACGGCGCTCTCCGAAAAGCAGGAAACGGTCGCCATGAACGCCGTTCTTAAGCGCGTACTGAAATCACTCGGCATTGTACTGTGTCTGATTCTGTTCGGCGGGCTCTTTGTCTATTTTCAGGGCATTCAGTACACGTTGGCCGTGTTCACGAATTCCCGGGGCCACTCCCGTTTCAATTCGTCCCGCGTTCAAGCCGCGGACAACTGTGCGGCTGATCCTGCCTGCGGCAGCGGACCCATACGTGTGCTGACCTATAATGTGCTTTGCCGGATTTGCACGGAGGCGGGGGCGAACCCCGGCTATGGCCCCTGGGACCAGCGTCTTCCCAGGTTGCGCGAGATGGTTGCCGATTACAGCCCCGACATCATCGGTTTTCAGGAACTGGGCGGCGGGAAGGATATAGACGAACTCAATCCCGACCGGAAGCGTTACGCCGCGCGGTCCTATGAATTTGGTCCATGGAACTACGCCGACGCCGCGCTGTTCTACCGAAAAGACCGCTTTGACGCGGTCGAGTCGGGACAGTTCTGGCTAAATCCCGACCCCGACCTTCCCATGGGCTTCGCCTGGGTGCCGTTGACTCCGCCCCGCTATATAAACTGGGTTCGGCTTCGCCAAAAGTCAAACGGCTTCGAATTTCTCTTCATGAATACCCATTTTGACAATGATCCCCCAAACAAGGAAGCCTCCGCGCCGTTGGTGCATGACGCTTTCGGACCGCATGCGGAAAAACTTCCGATCATCTTTACAGGTGACTTCAACACCAGCGACGACACCCCGCGCTACCACAACCTCCAGTTCGGTCCGAACGGTACGGAAGCGCTGTTTGTCAACACCGCCGATCTGGTTGGCCGGCGTGAAGAGATACCTGCCGTCGTGGGCGCGAATGCGGCCCAAACAGGCGTGGCTGTTCCGAGCCTTGCCCACATTATTGACCATGTTTTCATGGCTGGCCCGTGGGAAAAGAAGGTCAACCGCTGGGTCGTCGACCGCCGCGTCTTTCCGCCGCTGAACAGTCCCCCGTCGGACCATCCTGCGGTTTTTGCCGAGGTTGAATTTCAGGTGCGCTGAAAACCGCACCATGCTCAGGGAATGATTGCCGAAAGCGCGGCCACCATCGCAGGTCCGGCCTCTTTGTGCGGCGACATGCTGACCAGGTATTCTCCATAGGGTGTCTTGTCCGGGGCGTCGAAATACGCCGTCGGATTAATGTACCCCAGGTGGTCGTTGCCCAGTCCGAGGACGAATTTCGGGCCCGATTTCATGAGTTTCCGCGTCTCTTCCGCATAGACGGGCGCCGTTTCCCCCGGATGCGTGGCAAACTGGGCGTTCCCCACGCTGAACCAACTCACCTCCGTTTCGACCGTATCGCCCTTCATATCGCGCGGTGTCAGCCCAAGCGCGCTTATCTGCTTGAACGTGGTGTTGGTCAGCGGCATGGAAAAGCGCTTGTGCGCAAAGCGGATCGTCGTGCCTTCCAAAGGCTTGGACGCAGTCAGGGAGGCGGTTACTTTCGCGGCAAGGTCTTTGCCGTAGCTTTCCGCCAGCGCAAAGGTACGCTCGGGTGTCTTGGGCTGAATCCATGCCCCAATGGCACCCTGGAGGAAAAGATGCTCTCCCGGCAGCGCGGAGGTCATGGCTTTGTAGTACCCGCCCACCCAGTCCGCGCTGGTCAGCGTGTTGTCCCCGTCCAGCACCGTTGGGTGACATGCGAAATTTGTCAGCGTGGCCACCGGCGAACCCGACATATCGAGGCATTCGAGTGTCGTGACGGAATTGTCGATAACTTCCGGTTCGTTGTCGTTTACGGCCCAGCCGCTGCATGTGGTCGTCGCGTACACCAGTTTGACCGCTTTGCGTCCCGCCCATGCGCGGGCAACGGTATCGGCGGCGGCGGCGGTCATCTGCGCCAGATAGGCCTCACTGATGCCGCTTTCGGTGGCGCTGGCACCGTACATGCCCGTCAAATCGGGTGCGCAGTGACTGTGCGTCGCCTGAACAACAATGCGTTCCGGCAGGAGCCGGTCATCGCCGACCTTTTTCACCGCGGCGGCCCGGATAGCGTCCGTCTCAAAAAGCTGAATGCTCAGCGCATCCAGGACAACAAGCGCAACGGCTGTCTTGCCATCGTCGAACACGACCGCTTTGGCGGAAAGGTCGTCATGCGTCCCGCTGGACTTGCGGTTGTAGTCATATCCGCCCAGAAAAGTACCCACGGGGGGATTGATGGTATTTGACGCCACCCCGACGTTGACGGACTCGTCACACCAGGACGCCGTGCCCATGAGGAGGGCAATAATGAACAGGGCTGCCGAAGTCAGTTTTCCCACGGGTTTACGTGCCTTTCCTGTTATGCCACTCTTTCAAAGTGATTTCGCTGAAATGCTTTTTGGGGCATCGTTGTTCCTTCGCTGGTATCTGACTGGAAACGTGCGCTGTTTGTTTCAACCAAACATTCACCCGGCCGCGCGTAAGACGCACGTCACGGCCTTTACAAGATGGCACGGTGGACAGAAGTCTTAGATCCCCCTTGAGGACAGGGAGGACAGAAATGCGTCCCCGGCCGACTTATGTCCCCCTCGTCTTTCAAGGGGCTGTCGGCTATATTTGCAGAACCTGTTATTGTCCAATGACATCGTTTTGTACTATAATTGAAATGCAGATACTTTCCGTTTTCGCAATTGGATATTTCCCGGAGTTGCGTCGATCTGGCTAGTTCGACGAGGCGAAAGGCTGATGCAGTAAAGTAAGAAAAAGGAGAACGTTATGGAAAACGCCAAGCTAATCTATCAGGGCAAGGAGTACGAGTTTCCGACCTTCATCGGAACGGAAAACGAGATGGCTATTGACGTTAAGAAGCTTCGCGACCTTACCGGCGCCATTACTTACGACCCCGGGTATGTGAATACGGGTTCCTGCAAGAGTTCCATCACGTATATAGACGGTGAACTGGGGATTCTGCGTTACCGCGGTTATCCCATCGAAGAACTGGCCGGGAAAATCCGCTTTTCAGCCGCCGCCTACCTCATGCTGTTTGGAAAACTTCCCACGGAGAAAGAATTTACCGACTGGTCCAAAGCGCTGACGCAGAACAGTTTCATCCACTCCAGCCAGGTGAGTTTTCTGGATCATTACCCCTCCACCGCCCACCCGATGAATATTCTGGGTTCGATGGTCTCGTCCATGTCCTCTTTCTATCCCCACGACTCGGAAGACGAGGCGCATGTCAGCATCAACATCCAGAGGCTTGTGGGTCAGGTGAAGACGATTGCCGCCTTTTCCTACCGCAAGTCCGTCGGCCTGCCCTACATTTACCCGCGCGCCGATCACAGCTATTCGGCCAACTTTCTCCGTATGATGTTCGCCTCGCCGGCCGAGGAGTATGTCGTACCCAAGGTTATGGAGGACGCTCTGGACACGTTGTTGATCCTCCATATGGACCACGAGCAGAACTGCAGCACCTCCACCGTGCGCATGGTGTGCAGCTCCATGGCGAATATCTACGCCTCGGTGTCCGCCGGCATCAATGCCCTCTGGGGCAGACTGCACGGCGGCGCGAATGAGGCCGTTCTGAATATGCTGACCATGATTCACAAGGACAACGATGACTATTTGAAGTATGTGAACATGGCCAAGGACAAGAGCAGCAGCTTCCGGCTGATGGGGTTTGGACACCGCGTCTACAAGAACTTTGACCCGCGCGCCAAGCTGCTGAAGGAGACCGTGGACCGGGTTCTTGAGGAGATGGGGATTCACGATCCCCTGCTTGATATTGCCAAGAACCTCGAAGAAGTCGCCCTCAGGGACGAGTTCTTTATCCAGCGGAAGCTCTATCCGAACATCGACTTCTACAGCGGCATTCTTTACCGCGCCCTGGGCATTCCCACCGAAATGTTCACCGTGCTCTTCGCCATTGGCCGCATGCCCGGCTGGATTGCCCACTGGCTTGAAATGCGCCAGGACCCGGACCTGCGCATTCAGCGTCCGCGCCAGATATACATGGGTCAGACCATTCGGCACTATGAGCCCGACGGCTCCCTGATGTAAACCGGTTCCCGCAAAGGAAAACGGGGCGGAGCCCGCAACCCGCGGATTCCGCCCCGTTCTTGGTGTGCCAAGCATGGCGCGAATCTATGGGGTGCAAGTCCCCGGCAGGCC
>CAZOMH010000144.1:0-8832 GCA_964580415.1 uncultured Nitrospirales bacterium | reverse complement strand
CCCTCGGTTACATCCCCCAGACAGCCATCTTCGCCATGATGGGCAGCGGCATCGGCAACCAGCCCCTCCTCAGAAGCGCCATGGCCGTCGCCCTCTTCCTGCTCTCCATCCTCATGATGTACATCCTTGTCCGCCGTATCCGGGCAGCCGAACCACCGGCAACCGAAGCCAAAATCCCGGCCAATGCCCCGCAGGACGTCCTCTCTTAGCCGTCCCGCGGGGGGTGCGCACCGGCAGCCTGTCCCCGTTGCCACCCCGTCCAACGTTTTCCCCTTTGTGGGGCCCCTGCCCCTGTGCTACAGTAATTCCGTCCATTTCACAAAACCACAACCTCCCGGAGGATTTCATCATGAAGTACTGGTTTTCATTTGCCCTTGCCGCGGCGCTGGCCGCGCTGCCCGCAGTCGCCCAGTTGGACGGCAAGGCCCTCACGGTGAAGGGCGGCAAGACCGACGCCGCCAACGCGCCCGTCACGCTCGAATATTCCGGCCCGGCCGCGGACGGCAAAATCACGGTGGTGGACAAGGCCTCCAAAGCCGTCTGCCCGGCCACGCTGCACGACGGCAAGCTGACCTTTATCCTTGATGAACTCAAGGCCGGCGCCGAAAAGGAACTCACCGTCAAGGTGGAAAAGGCGGACACCCCCCGCGTCCTGCTCACCCCCAAGCCGGACGGCAAGATCATTGATGTGACCATCGACGGCAAACTGCTCACCGCCTACTACTACGGCGCAGACTGGAAGAAACCCTTCCTGTGGCCCGTCAATTCCGAGGGCGGCGTCACCCTCACCCGCAACTACCCCATGAGCAACGACGACAAGCCGAAGGACCACCCCCACCACAAGTCCATGTGGAGCGCCTACGGCAATGTGAACGACGCCGACTGCTGGATGGAAGAGGAAGGCTCGGGTTTCCAGAAGGCCCAGGACGTCACCTTCGGCTCCGGAGACGCCTACGGCTGGATTCTCTCCAAGGATGTCTGGACCGGCAAGGACGGCAAAACCGTCATCGGTGAAGAGCGCGAATACCGCTTCTACGCCGTCCCCGAGAAGGGCCGCTTCATTGACGAGCGCATCGTCTTCACCGCCACCGAGGGCGACGTGAAATTCGGCGACACCAAGGAAGGCGGCATCATCGCCGTCCGCATGCGCGGCGACATCTGCGGCCCGGACAAGGCCCTCATCACCAACGCGCTCGGCGACAAGGGCGAGAAGACCCTCTGGGGCAAGCCCTCCCCATGGTGCGACTTCTCCGGCGACGTGCCCAAGGCGGGCCTGCGCGGCATCGCCATCTTCGACAATCCGGCCAACC
This sequence comes from uncultured Nitrospirales bacterium, assembly GCA_964580415.1. Classification (GTDB taxonomy): domain Bacteria; phylum Hydrogenedentota; class Hydrogenedentia; order Hydrogenedentales; family CAITNO01; genus CAITNO01. The sequence goes on along the minus strand of CAZOMH010000144.1, from coordinate 7,522 downwards.
TGCGCCACCCCACGAGCTGGCACGTGCGCGACTACGGCCTCATGGGCGCCAACTGCTTCGGCTACTCACACTTCAGCAAGGAAGCCTACAACAAGGGCCTCATCCCCGAAAACGGCGACCTGACCCTGAAGAAGGGCGACACACTCGCCTTCAACTACCGCGTCTACATCCACGGCGGCAATGCCGCCGACGCCAGAGTGGCCGACCGCTACGCCGACTACGCCACGCCACCGGCGGCCTCCTGGAAATAATCCCCCGCCGACTTCTTGCCGCGCGGAACCGTCCTGCGGACGGCTCCGCGCGCTTTCTTTTGCTGTTCTCCGAAAAGCCGGGCGGTTTCCGGCCGGTGTTTGACATTCAGAACCGCGAATTCACTATAATCCGGGGTGTTAAGGCGGCCTTGTATGGCGGCCAGAAGGTGCCTGGGAACCCTGCAATAATGCGCGCAATCGACCTGATATCGCGCCATGGAAAGGCGGCGGGCCAACGATGACAGCCCCACGCGTGCTATTGGTGAATGTGGGCCGCCTTGCCCCGTCCTTTTATAATGTGTCCCCTCCGGTCGGGGTCCTGTATCTGGCCGCACAAGTCAGGCAGTCATTGGCGGCGCAAGTGCGCGTTGTGGACCAGCGGGGAAACGATTTCACCCCGGCCGAAGTGGTCCGGCAGGCGCTCGAATTCATGCCCGACGTGGTGGGCATGAGATGCCTCACACCGGATGAATCCGACCTGAAGGACCTCGCCGAAGGTCTCCGCGCGGCGCTGCCCCGTGCCCTGCTGGTGGCGGGAGGTCCGCACGCTTCGGCCTACGCCGAAAGCGTCATGCAGAAAATGCCGCTGGATGCGGCGGTGCGCGGCGAAGGCGAGATTTCCTTCGAAATGATCGTCCAGGCACACGCCGAAGGGGGCGGATTCGCCCATATTCCCGGACTGTTGTGGCGCGGCAGCGGCGGCGCGGTGATGCAGAATCCGGGAGGGGCGCCGGTTGTCCAGGACCTCGACACGCTTCCAATGCCCGCCTACGACCTCCTCGATCCAAAAGTCTACTGGCGCTCCAAAAACATGTCGCTCCTGCCCCGGCGAAAATACCTCTCCCTGTTCACCAGCCGCGGATGCCCGTATCACTGCAGCTACTGCCACAGCATTTTCGGCAAGCGGTTCCGCACCCATTCCCCGGAACGCATCGTCGCGGAAATCACCCGGCTGAACAAACAGTACGGCGTGCTGGATTTTGACATTCTTGACGACTGTTTCAATTTCGACAAGCAGCGCGTGCTGGATTTCTCCGAACAAATCCAAAAGACCGGGCTGCGCACAAAATTCGTCTTTCCAAACGCCGTCCGAACCGACATCCTCACCCGGGAGGTGGTGGACGCGCTCGCCGACATGGGCACCTACATGTCCGCATTCGCACTCGAGAGCGGCTCGCCGCGCATTCAGAAAATGGTGGGCAAGCACCTCAACATCGGGAAATATCTTGAAGGAGTGGAAATGGCCGCAAAACGGGGCATTTTCTGCTCCGGATTTTCCATGCTGGGATTCCCCGGCGAGACCCGCGAAGAGATGCGCATGACCATCGACACGGCCTGCCGGTCCATGCTCCATGTGATGCACTTCTTCACCGTCATTCCTTTCCGCGGCACGGAACTCTACCGGCAGGTGCAGGAAAATGAACCCGCCAAGCTGGAGTCTGTTGTCTACGAGGATGCTGACTACCTCTTCGCGCTGGGCGCAAACCTGTCCCCAATAAGCGACAGGGAACTGCTGGCCCTCATCCGCGAGGCAAACAAACGGTTCTATCTGAGTCCAAAACGCGCCTGGCGGGTCTTCCGCGACTACCCGGACAGGCTGCAATTGTTGCGGTTCCCGCCAAAACTGTGGCGTGTGGTCAACAAACGGAAAATGCGGTGAACATGCGTCCGCACGGAGTCGGATAATTGAAACGGCTGTCCGGGCATATTATTCGGCTCATGCTGCGGCTTGCGGCATGGGTGTACTATTCAAACCCTGAACAGGGCGACGGCATTTTCGAGAAGATACGCCGTCCCCGAAGCCTGTGGATTGTGGCCCGGAGCATCCTGAATTACCACCGGGGCGTTCCCCGCATTGCCGGCGTGGTATCCCTCGGAATCGAACCCTCCTACGGCTGCAATCTTCGCTGCAAGTACTGCTGGGGAAAATTCGAAGAGGAACTGGGCCGGCGGCGGCCGCCGCTGATGGACTGGGATTTGTTCACCCGTGCCATAGACCAGGCCCCGGCGACCGTGGAAAGCGTCACGCTGGGATGCGTTGGCGAACCGCTCCTCAATCCGCGCACCCCCGACATGGTGGAGTACATTGCGCGGTCGGGAAGACGGGCCTGCATGTACACGAACGGCATGCTGCTCGACGGGGAGCGGCTCCAAAGGCTTGCCGCCGCGCCCCTGTCAACGCTCAGCATCTCGATAGAGCCCGACGCGGAAACCACCCGCGAATACCGCGGCGCGGACTACGGGCGAATCCTGGAAAACGCCCGCGCCTTCGCCGCCGCGCGCGTTCATCCCACGGAAATGAAGCTTTCGGTCGTCCTTCATCCCGGCAATGCCGGCCGGATGGAGGGCCTGCGCCGCGACTGGAAGGGCCTCGCAACTTCGATAAAAGTGTCCCCCCTCCTCATCGACGGGTCCTGCGCGGTCCGGCAGGCATGCAGTGAAGTATGGCGCGGCAACATGACCGTGCTGACCGACGGCTGCGTCACCCCCTGCTGCGTTGATCTCTTCGGCGATCTGGAGATTGGAAATCTGCACACGCAGACATTTCAGGATATTATACGCGGGGAACGGTTTGCGGCAATGCTGGACGACTTTGCGCATGGACGCCTGTCCGAACGCTGCATGCCGTGCGAGGTGGTGGCGGACCCCCGAAGCCCGGTTCGCTTCCCAAAGCGCGCGCCAAGAAAGCCCGATCCGCGCAAACCGGCGGAGACGCCCGCGGCCCCGCGGAACGGAAAGGCCCCTGAAACCAGATAGACGGTCTGTCGGCATCATCCCCGGAGCGGGTCTCTATCCGGGGATGCGTGGTATAATCGGCCGTGTTCGGCAAGTCTGATCGCCCGCCACTGTTCGTGGAAACTTCATAAATGAACGTTGCGTTGACAACCCCCTACTTTGATCCTCTTGCTGTCGTGGCCGGAAAATCAGGCCGGCCGCGCCGCGGACACCTCCCCCTCTTGGGAGTCGGCTATCTCGCCGGCGCGTTAAAGGCGCGCGGGCATCAGGTGGTGTTCGTGGACGCGGTATCAAAAGGACTCGACGTTCCGTCCATTGCCGGGATGCTGCGCGAAACACACCCTGACCTGGTCGGTATCAGTTGCATCTCGACACAAGCCGCCGAAAAGGCCTATGCGCTGGCGCGCGCGCTTCGGGAAGCGCTCGGGAGCGTTCCCCTTGTCATGGGCGGAGCCCACGTCACCTCCTTCGGCGGCCTTGTTCTGGACCAGTGCCCCGAACTGGATGCGGTCATTCCCGGCGAGGGTGAGCTGGTCTTTGCCGAACTGGCCGACGCTTTGGCAAAGGGACTCGGTCCGAAAGACGTCCGGGGGCTCATCTATCGCGCAAACGACGGCACAATCACGGAAACAGAGGCGGCGCCTTTTACTGACGATCTGGACAAAATCCCCTTTCCCGACCGCTCCATCTATGACCATGCGCATTTCCGGCCGCTCACGAATCTGGGTATGGATACCACGCAGCCGGCCACTGCGGTGATCACTTCGCGCGGCTGCCCATGGAACCGTTGCCGGTTCTGCTTCCGCGGCGGCTATTATCAATCCAAATACAGGCGGCGCTCTCCGGAAAATGTGGTCGCTGAAGTCAGGGACGTGGTGCGCAACTGCCGCGTGCGGCAGATAAAATTCCTTGACGACAATTTCTGCGTCAACGAGCGCTGGGTCACCCGCTTCTGCGACCTGATCGACCGGGAACGGCTTGGAATCTCCTGGGCGGTTCTGGGCCGCGTCGATACGGTCACGGAAACAATGCTGAAACGCATGGCGCGATCCGGATGCCGGAGTGTTCAGTACGGCATCGAGTCCGGAAACCAGGAACTGCTTGACCTCATTGACAAAGGCATCACCCTGGAACAGACGCGCAGGGCCGTGACACTGGCCAAGCGGGCGGGACTGTCCGTGATGGGGTTCTGCATTCTGGGCCTGCCCACGGAAACGCCCGCAATGACCGGGAAAACCGTCGATTTTGCCTGTTCGCTCAACATAGACTACATGTTCTTTGCGCCCTACCATCCCTTTGACGGCACCGTTCTGGCCGAAATGGCGGCGGAAATGGGCACATTCATGGACAACGACAGCCGCGACCCCACTTCACCGCCTTTCGTTCCCGGCACGTATGAATCAAGGGAGCAACTGCAGCGCGCCGTCGTTCGCGCCTACCGCAGGTACTATTTTCGGCCGGCCTATGCCGCCCGCGCGCTGTACTGCTGCCTCAGGCGGCCTTCACTCGCCGCAAACTATGCCCGCGCGATCATCGACTTCGTCAAAATCGTTCAAACCACGGGAAAGATCAAAATCTAGCACGTAAAATTCCGGCGCATAAGCAGCCGCCCGCGGAGACGAAAACCGGTCAAAAGCCGGACTTGGAGCTGCGGACGCACAAGACAGGCAAGGAAATATGACAAGACTCTCAAAGACTGAACTGTTCCTGCTGGTTCTCGTGTTGCTGTGTGCGGCGGCGCTGCGCGCCTTCTACATCCGCGGTGCCGCCGTGAATCCCGATTTCTCTTCCCCTGTCCACGATGCCATGTTCAAGGATTACTGGGCACGGGCCATTGTGAGCGGCGACTATACGCCGCCGCCCGGCCGGAGCAATCCCTTCGCCCCCGGCCTGCCCTATCCGAATCCGCCCGGTTACTCCTGGTTTCTCGCGGGAATCTACTGGCTGACCAAAGGCAGTTACCTTGCGGTCCGCGTGGTTCAGGCGTTTCTCGGCGTGCTGAACTGCCTGCTGGCGTATCTGCTGGCCAGAAAAATGGCCGGAAGGGAAGCCGCGCTGCTTTCGGCCGCGTTCTTCGCCTGCCAATGGGCCCTCGTCTATTATGACGGCGAACTCAACCAGCCCACACTCGTCACGACCCTGCTGCTGGCGCTGCTGCTCTGCCTCTTCCGCTGGATGCGTTCGCCCGGCTGGAAAATGGCCGCGCTGGCGGGATTGATTTGGGGGATAATAATCCTGGTCCGGTCCGAATCGCTGCTGTTGACGCCGGTCATTGTCGTTTGGATCATCTGGCAGGGCTGGGCCCGCTGCGGATTCAGGCGCGCCGCCGCGCCTGCCTGCGTGTTCATGGCGGCTTTTGCCGTGGCCATTGCCCCGGTCGCCGCGCGAAACACCATTCACGCGCGCGCCCTGTCGCTGATCTCCACATCGGGCGATGCCGTCCTGTACATATCCAACAATGAGTTCTCCAACGGAACAAACCCAAACAGCCCGGACATCCTTGAGCTTGGCCAAGGCCGTTACGAATGGACCGTCTTCGAGACGGACAGGATGTACCGCGAGTGGGCCCGCGCCCGCAATCTGACGGGAAACTACTACACCGCCGCCGGAAAGGACATGTCCGGCCGGGCGTGGCGGTTCATACGCGAACATCCGGGACTCACCGCGCAAAGGGTGCTCCGCAAGTTCCTGCTCTACTGGGGCCCGGTCGAGGTCGATGAGAACAAGGTGGTCGCGTATGAACGGCAGCACTCGCGCATTCTTCGCTGGCTGCCGGGATTTCCCCTCGCACTGTCCGGTTTCCTGCTGGGCATTGCGGCGGTTCTGGCGGGACTGCGCACCCGCGGAAAAGCCCTGCAAACCGACAACACCTTCGCCATGGCCTCCCTTCTGCTGGCTGTCACCGCCGTCTCATGCGCGACCTTCCTGATGTTCTTCGTCAATGCCCGCTACCGCATGACCGTAATCCCGTTAATGCTGCTCTTTGCGGGCATCGGAATTGCCCGAATCCTTCGCGCCGCCCGCGAAAGGCGCTGGAAAGCCCTCGCGCAATGGACCGCGGCCTTCCTCGCGCTGCTGGCCCTCGCACAGGTGCAACTGGCCCCCTTCACCCCCGACCTTTCACGCTGGCACGACGAGCGGCGCAAACTCTGGACCGCAACACACCGGCTCGATGACGGCGTGGCGGACGAAATATCCTGGCTGGCGGAACACCCCGAAGACCCCTGCGGCCACTACAACCTTGGCATCATGCTGTCCGATCTCAACCGGCCGGACGAGGCCGTCGCGCACTTTGAAAGAACGCTGGCACTCCAGCCGGACTACAATGAAGCATGGTACAACCTCGGCGTCGCCCGCCTGTCCGCCGGACGGACGGCGGAAGCCGCCGAAGCGCTCCGCAAACGCACCACCGCCGATCCCAACGATGCCCGCGCATGGTATGACCTGAGCCGCGCCCTCGCAAAACTCGGCAAGCCGGAAGATACAGAAGAGGCCCTGCGCGGCGCACTCCGGGCAAAACCCGGCCACGTGCCCGCGCTGGTGGACCTGGGCGTGCTGCTGGGGCGGGCGCATCCCACGGAAGAATCGGTCGCGCTCCTCCGCAAAGCGGTGGCGCTGGAACCCGACAATTCCCTCGCCCGGTTCAACCTGGGCTTCCAACTGGCCCGTACGGGCAGGAACGCGGAAGCGCTTCCCGAATTCGGGGCGGCACTGGCGCAAAGGCCGGACTACGCCGACGCGCAGTTCCAGATGGGGCTTGCGCTGGCACAGCTTGGCCGTCACACGGACGCGGCACGCGCCTTTGAAACGGCCCTGCGCGACGATCCCGGCTATGACACGGCCTGGTCCAACCTGGGCCTTGCCCGCGCGCGCGCCGGTGAAAACGACGCCGCCCAGGCGGCTTTCGAAAAGGCCTTCGAAAAACTGCCCGCGGACGCAAACACGCAATTTAACCTGGGCTGCGCGAGAGAGGCGCAGGGACGCGGCGACGATGCGGTCAATGCGTGGCAAAAGGCGCTGGAACTGGACCCCGCCCATCCGGGGGCGCATTTCAGTCTCGGATACGCCGACTCCGTCGCGGGACGCAACGACGGCGCGCTCGCCCATTTTGAACAGACGCTGCGCGCCGAACCGGACAACGCCGAAGCGCTCTATAACAGGGGAATCGTTCTGCAGCGGCTCGGACGCGGGGACGAATGCCTTGATGCGTTCAACCGCACGCTCGCGGTCCGCCCGGATCACCCCGGGGCAAACCGAAACCTGGCCATGCTGCTGCGCAGCCGCGGGCGCAATGCGGAGGCCGCGCCCCGTTTCGAGGCGGCGTTGGCCGCCAATCCGGACGATGCCGACCTGCAGTACGGCTGCGGCGTCACCCTCTATGATTTGGGAAACGCCGCCGAAGCCGTCACCCACCTGGCCGAGGCGCTTCGCCTGAATCCGGGCAACACCGCGGCGCACAACAACCTGGGACTGGCCCTCCGGGCCGCGGGACGGGACGGCGAAGCCGTTTTCCACTTCCGGACCGCCCTTGAAGC
>CAZOMH010000143.1:0-8845 GCA_964580415.1 uncultured Nitrospirales bacterium | reverse complement strand
GCAGTCGGCCGGTCCAGACAGCCCAGCACATTCAGCAGGGTGGATTTGCCGCAGCCCGAGGGGCCCATGATGGCGATGTATTCGCCCGGATCCACGCGCAGGGAAATGCCCCGGAGCGCGTTCAGTGTTACCGTGCCCATGCGGTAGGTCTTGGTGACCTCTTCAAGCGCGGCAATGTGCTGCGCCTCCGTCACGCGCCCCTGCCTTCCTTTGGGGCCCCGCCGCCGGAGGCGTCTTTTGGCGCGTCGGATTTCTTGTCCCCGTTTTCGGACTTCTTTTCCTTGTTGCCGTCACCCTCTTTGGCGGGTGTCTCCACGGTGTCCCTGCCGGAAGTGTTCGGCGAACGCAGCAGCACCTTTTCCCCGGGAGTCACGCCCTTTGTCACGACAATCATGGCGGTGTTGTAGTCGGAAGTCTCCACAACACGGCGTTCGTTGCCGAGCGGGGTGCTCACGTAGCAGACCTGCTGGTTGTTCTCAAGGGTTACGGCCTGAAGCGGCACCTGGACCACGTCTTCGAGGTTGTCCACGATGATCTCCGCATCGGCGCTCATGCCGGGCTTGAGCCAGTCGTTTGCGCCGTCGATATAGATGATTGTGGCGTAGACCTTGAGGTCGGGATTCATCCAGCGGTTCTGCGAGTCCGGCAGCACGGAGATGCGGTGTACCTCGCCGGTGAGGAGTGCGCTCGGATTGGCGTCAAGGCGGACACGCGCCTTCTGGCCCGGCTTTATTTTTTGCACAAAGGACTCGTGAATCTGCACCTTTACCGCCATCGCCGACGCGTCGGGAATGGTGAGCATTACCTGCTGCTCCCGCACGGACGCCCCTTCTTCTATGGGTTCGGTGCGCCAGTTGTGCTCGCCCGTGCCGTACACCACCATGCCGGTGTACTTGGCCTTCAGGGTGCATTTCTGTATTTGTTCGGCCAGTTCCTTGCGCTTGCGCGCCTGCACGTTGTACCGCACCTCGGCCGAGTTGCGGGCCGCCTCCGCTGTCGCAAGCTGCGAAATCGCCACCTTGCGCGCGCGCTCCATCTTGCGCAGCGCGTCCTCATAGGTGGAGGCGAGTTTTTGCGCGGTCTTGGGAAACTCATACTTGAGGAAGAGTCCCTTGCTCGTGGAAGCCGTCTGCTGGGCAATTTCCTTCCGGTTATACGCAAGCTGGTCGTTGTCCAGTTTGTTCTTCGTCACAAAGTCTTTCGCGAAGAGCCGTTTCGTGCCTTCAAGAACGGTGGCGCCAAGCGCCACGTCCTGCTGGGCCAAAACGAGATCGTTCTCCAACTGGCGCATGCGCTGGCGCGCGTCTCCGTCGCCAAGGTCGTCGGGTTTTGCCTGGTCAAGCATGTTGATGCTCGGGGCCATGTCGGAGATGCCGGTCACCTCCTGCATGTCGTCCCCCGATTCCTCCGCCGCCTTCTCGTCGAGGGGCGCTTCCTCAAGGGGGGTGCCTGCCGCGGCGGCCGCGGCCTTTGCCGCGTCCTTTTCCGCCTGGTCCTTTTCGCGCGCCTGCTTTTGCCGGGCCTGCTGGGTCTTTCGCGAATTCTCGATTTCCGAGATGATGCGGCCGGCGAGTTCTTCGCCAAGGTACCGCTCAAAATCCATCCGGGTCAGTTGAATCGTCAGGTTTGCCGTCTTCAGTTCGGTCTCGTTCTGGTTCAGTTGGATTTCATACGCCTCGCGCGCGGTTGTCAGGGCGGCCATGGAATTCTGGTATTCAAGTTCCTGGTTAACCTGCTGGTCCAGCAGCAGTTTGGAATCGAGTTCTATCAGCACCAAACCCTTGTCCACGTCATCCTGTGTCACCTGGTAGCCTTCGTCAACGATTTTCAGAATCTTGGTGGCGCCCTGAACCTCGCACTTAATCTGCCGGGACTCGCGCGCTTCCACGCTGCCGCCCTCAAGCACGGTTATCTCCATGGGACCGCGGGTCACGGTGAAAGTGGCCGTGCTTGCAGAACCCGGGGTTGTATGGCCCCAGCGGTGCCAGGCTGTTGCGGCCACGGCCCCCAGCACGGCCAGCAGCAGCAGGAAGCGCTTGAGGGTCGGGCGGCGCTTCCTGCTGCTATTGCCCGGCTTCTGGGGCGGGAGGCTTGTTGCCATTGTCCATTTCCTTCCAACGTCCGTCGTCATTTATATAGAGAATTCCCATGTCGCGCCAGAAACCGAGCCGCGCGATGGTGTGTCCCACAAGCGCCGCCGTCAGACTGTTCTGCGACGTGATAAGGTCGCTTTGCGCATCGACTTGATCCTGGGCGGTCGCCTGGCCCAGCTCGGCCAGAAGATTCTGTTCGTCCACGCGGCGCTGGCTCAGCCGCACGCTTTCCACGGCGATGTCATAGGCGAGCCGGGCCTGTTCCAAATTGCGCCACGAGTCGCGCACTTCCAGTTTCAGCTGGTCCTCGGCAAGACTGCGCTGGCGCAGCGCGGCCTCATACGCGATGAGTGTCGAGCGGTAGGCGTTGCGCAGCGCTTTCCGATCAAGCACAGGGTCCACATCAAGGCCGACATTCCAGGTCATGCGCCTGAAATCGAACTGTTCGTACTGGTTCTTGTCGAGGCTTTGCACGCGCGCACCGGCGGCAAGGTCTATCTTGGGTTTCAGGCCGTTTTCGGCCACGGCAACCTTGCGCGCGGCATCATCGGCAAGGGCGAGATCGTTCTGGTAATCGAGTCGGCTCACGAGCGCCACCTTGACGGCGTCTTCATCCGAAATATCGGGATGCACAATTCCCTTTTCGCGAAGGTCGGCAAGGTCCTTGTCATTGAGGATGATGCGCGCGTCGGCCGAGAGCCCGAGGCTGATCTTGAACTGGTCGAGCGACTGCTGGTACTGGCGCACCGACGAGTTGTAGCTGTTCTGATTGTTCAGCACGAACTGCTTCATGCGGCCCAGGGATGCCTGGGTGCTCAGTCCTTCCGCGGCAAAGGCCTGTTCGCGTTCGAGGCTTTTGAGGGAGTTTTGGAGGCCAAACCACGCATTGCGGACCGCGTCGCGCTGCCGCAGCACGTTGTAGTAGCTGCCGCATATTTCCACCGCAAAACTCTTCCGGTAGTGCGTAAAATCGCGCAGCGCATACAGGACATCCCGTTCCCCCTGCGTCAACTGCTCCGTCACGACGTCGTTGCCCGCGCCCCGGAGCAGGGGTTGGGTGACGGAGGCGCTCAGTACGGATGCGGCTGTTTCGCGCGGGGACCCGGTCAGGAAATGAAGAAAGTTGGATGTAATGGACGCGGCGATGCGCCCGCCCCCCTTGAGAAGCACATTCACGCCGGCCGAGGTCTGGCCGGTGACACTGCGCTCGTCCACCACCGTTTCCACCGGTTTGTCCAGGCCGGCCACATGCCCGGAGGACTCCACCACGTCGAGATACTGGCTGATAAGCGCCGCGGGTGTGCCCGTGACGGCCTCCAGTTCGTCAACCGTGTTGCGTGCCGCGGTTATGGCGTCCGTGAAATTGGAGGCCTTGGTTGCGTCGCGGCTCGAACGGTTGTAATCGGCCTTGCCGTTCACATCAAAGATCGGCGCGAAGAGATGGCGGTCAAGGGTAAGGGAAAGAGCCTTGAGGTAGACCGTTTCTTTTTTGCCCTGATAGGTGCGGTTGCGTTTTACGGACAAAGTCACCGCGTCCTCAAGGCCGATGATTGAGCACCCGGTCTCGTCGCCGATTTTGTCGCCCAGTGCCGCATCGTTTTCGGTTGTCTTCGGGAGTGCGGTCAACGGATCGGCCGCCGCATCCTGGTCAATGGAAAACCGTTCTTCCATACCCGCAACAGCCGCCGATTTTTCCTTGATGATGGAGTAGACTTCGTCGTCCGCCTTCTGCTTGTAGTGGGCCGTGGTACAGCCTGCGATGATGGCAACGGAGAGTATGGGCGCACCAAAAACGAGCGCCTTGCCGCGCCTGAAAAGGCATGTCAGGGATAGTTTTCGCATATGCATCAAATAAGAGTACTGCCTGTTGGGAATTGGACCCACCTTCTGCCAAGAAGGTTTCTCCAGACTGCGAAAAGCATACCATTCCGTTCTTCGGGCCGACAATTGGACTCAGGGGCCGCCGAACCCAAACGCGGTCAATGGAATAGAAGTTGACGTGAAGCGGTTTATTAAAGCACAATATACCCAGGGGGGGTATAGGACAAAGAGATATGCATGAGAAAGATGCGAAATGCAGAGCGGCCTTGGCCGCAAGGCTGAGCCGCGCCGAAGGGCAAATGCGCGGTATTCGAAAAATGATAGAAGAAGAGCGCGACTGCACGGACATTTTGCGGCAGCTTGCCGCCATCGACGGGGCCATCCGGGGCGCCGCGCGGATGATTGTGTCCAAGCACCTGGAATCATGTTTTGCGCAGGCCGCCGCGTCGGATCAGGAACGCGGGCGGATAATGCGGGAACTGAGTGATATCTTCGGAAGATTTTCCTGACAGGGAAACCCGAGTCAAAGAACGGAAAGACTGGAGACGACGATATGTCAAAGAAAATCGTGGTCGTTGGCGGTGTTGCGGGCGGTATGAGCTGCGCCGCCCGGCTCAAACGGCTTGATGCATCGCTTGAAGTTGCTGTTTTTGAAAGAGGGCCGGACGTTTCTTTCGCAAACTGCGGCATGCCCTATTATATCGGCGGTGTAATCAGCGACCGGGCCGGCATGGCGGTACAGACCCCTGTCTCCCTGCACGCACGCTATGGCCTGGGTATTTTCACGCGGCACGAGGTGTTGTCCATTGATGCCGCCGGCCGCGCCGTTTCGGTCAAGAATCTCGATTCCGGTGCGGTTGAGGAGCGTGAATACGATCAACTCGTGCTTGCCACCGGTGCGGAGCCGTTGCGACTGCCCATTTCGGGGGGGGATGCCCCGCACGTGTTTGTGCTGAACAATCTCGACGACATGGACCGCATTAACAAGGCGGCGGGCACGGCCCGTTCGGCATGCATTATCGGAGCAGGATTCATAGGGCTTGAACTCGCCGAGAACCTGCGCGGACGCGGACTGGACGTGCATCTTGTTGAAGTGGCCGACCAGGTGCTGGCCCCCATGGATCGTGAGATGACCGCGCCCCTCGCGCAAGAATTGCGGCTGAACGGCGTAAACCTGGAACTGTCCAACGCGGTGGAGCGCATCGAAAAGGACCACGTCGTCCTGCGCGACGGCAAGACGCTGCCCGCCGATTTCGTGTGCATGTGCGCGGGCGTGCGGCCAAGGTCCGAACTGGCAAAACAGGCGGGACTCACGCTGGGTTCGCGCGGACACATCGTCGTCGATGAGGCCATGCGGACCAGCGACCCCAGCATCTTCGCCGTGGGCGACGCGGTGGAAGTGCGCGACGTGGTGACCAACATTCCCACCGCGGTGCCGCTCGCCGGTCCGGCCAACCGCCAGGGCCGCGTGGCCGCGGACGTCATCTGCGGCCGCAACAGCACCTATCCCGGCATCCAGGGAAGCTCCATCGTCAAGGTATTCAATCTCGCCGCCGCACAGACCGGCTGGACGGAAAAGCGGCTCAAGGCGGCCGGCATGGCCTGCAAGCGGGTGTACATACACCCCACGCAGCATGCCAAGTACTATCCCGACGCCCGACTGGTGGGCATGAAACTGCTCTTTACCGACGCGGGCGGCATTCTCGGCGCTCAAATGACCGGCACCGACGGCGTTGAGGTTGGCATTGACACCATCGCCACCGCCATGCGCGGCGGCCTGTCGGTCTACGACCTGGAACAGCTCGAACTGGCCTATTCGCCGCAATGGGGGGCAGCCAAGCACGGTATCAATATGCTCGGCTTTGTCGCGGCCAACATGCTGCGCGGCGACACCACAATGATTGAGCCCGACGCCGACGATACGGACCTTTTCTGGCTGGACGTGCGCATGCCCGCCGAGGCTGAGGCGGGAATTGTGCCTGGAGCAACCGTCATTCCTGTGGATGAACTGGCTGACCGGGTTGACGAACTCCCGCGCGACCGCGAGATCGCGGTCTACTGTGCTGTCGGACTGCGCGGATACATCGCCGAGCGCATGCTTGCGCAGAAGGGCTTCAAGGTGCGCAATCTTAACGGTGGTTACCGCACGTGGAGCTGGTTCCACACCATGAACAAGGCTGTGTACGCCACCCCGACCTGCTGCGACGAAGAGGAACCCTCCGGGGACGTCCCCAACCAGGAGAATGCAACCATGTCCGAGAAGACCATCCATCTTGACGTGTGCGGGCTGCAATGCCCTGGTCCCATCGTTCAGGTCAAGAAGGGCATCGAATCCATGAAGCCCGGCGAGGTGCTTGAAGTTACCGCTTCCGACCCGGGGTTTGCGGCGGACATCCCCGCATGGTGCGCCGCCACCGGCAACAGGCTGTTGGAGGTGAAAACCTTCGCAGGCCGTTATGTCGCCCGTGTTCAGCGTGCCGTGGCGGGTGGCACCCTCTCCCCTGCCACCGCCTGTGCTTCGGCAACCGTTGCCACCGGCAAAACCATCGTGTGCTTCTCAGGCGATCTCGACAGGGTGCTGGCGGCCTTCGTAATTGCCAACGGCGCGGCGGCCATGGGCAATAAGACCACCATTTTCTTCACCTTCTGGGGGCTCAATGCATTGCGCAAGGACAATCCCCCCAGTATAAGCAAAGGCTTTATGGATCGCATGTTTGGCTGGATGATGCCCCGTGGGGCGAACCGTCTCAAACTGTCCAAGATGCACATGGGCGGGATGGGAACCGCCATGATGAAGATGGTTATGAAAGACAAGAAGGTCATGTCACTGCCCGAACTCATAGCCTCTGCGCGGAACGCGGGCGTACGTTTGGTCGCATGCTCCATGTCCATGGACGTGATGGGGCTTCGTCCGGAAGAACTGATTGACGGCGTTGAAATCGGCGGCGTGGGCGCGTTTCTGGGCGCGGCAAACGAGTCGAACGCATCGCTGTTTATCTGAGCGGCAGAACACATCACATGGGCCGGTTTCATTATGAAACCGGCCCATGGCGTTTCCCGGCAGATTCTGCTGGTCCGCTACTTCGGATCAATATCAGGGAAGGCACCGGCGAAGTGCGACCGCACTGAGGCCACGTCGGCGGCAATGGCGTCCACAAGCACCTCCAACGAGGGGAATTTCTTTTCGGGACGCAGGCGCTTGTGAAAGACGACCTCTATGATTTTGCCGACCAGGTCGCCATGGAAGTCGAGGAGAAAGGCCTCGACAGTCATTTCTTCCTGGCGTATCGTGGGCGCGATGCCGACGTTTACCGCGGCCATCCAGCGCCGGCCATCGACCGCAACTTCAGCGGCGTAGACGCCGTGCGCCGGCATGGCGGAGTTGTGCGGCATTATATTCGCGGTGGGAAATCCGAGCCGGTTGCCAATGCCGCGACCGCGCACCACTTCGCCCTCAATCGCATAGCGCCGTCCCAACAGCGCCTGGACGGACTCCATTTCACCCTGGAGGATGCGTTCCCGGATGATGGTGCTGCTGACACACTGCCCCCCGGCGAACAGGGGTTCTATTTGGCAGACGGCCACACCCAGTGCGGGGGCGGTTTCCGCAAGGTACTCAAAAGTCCCCCGCGCTCCCCTGCCAAAACGAAAGTCATGACCGACAACGAGCTTCCTGGCGCCGCACCGTCCCGCGACGATATCCCGCAAGAAGGCATTGCGGTCCAAACCGGCAACGGCCGCATTGAAAGGCAGGAAGAAGAGCACATCAACGCCAATCTCTTCCAGCAACCGGGCTTTTTGGCGATCACTTGTGAGAATATTGGGGGCATTTTCGGGGTTGAAGAACTGGCGGGGATGGGGCCGGAGAGTCATGACACCAGCCAAACGTCCCGAGCCTCTGGCCTCGATGACAAGCCGGTCGAGCAACGCCCTGTGTCCCAGGTGGACGCCGTCAAAACTGCCTATGGTCAGCACCAGCCCGCGGGGATCGGGCGAATGATCCAGCACATTTTCTACGATCTGCACCGAAAGACTTCCTCAAGGGCAAGGCGGGGAGGCCTGCGGAGTTCGGTTCCGTGGCGGACGTCTAGTCCTGCTCTACAAACACGCGTTTGGGTTGAACCCGAACGCCCATGGCAGACGGCATGGCCGTGCCGAGCGCGATGAGCCTGCCCGCCGCATTCTTAATCTGCACCAGCCCTTCTTTGACGGGTGCGGTTCCGTCTTCGCGGTTGTCCGCGGAGAACGCGCCGCCCGTGGTGACGATGACTTCCCGCGCGCGGTCGATGCGGACCTCCGGAAGGTCCAGCGCATCGTCCATCGGAATGAGGTGGGCGGAGACAGTCTCCGGGTCGCCCAGTTCATCGACCGGCAGGGCGTCTTCCACGGTGTACCGGCCCACTGCCGTGCGGCGCAGTGCGGCGAGCGCGGCCCCGCAGCCCAGCAGCTGGCCCGTTTCATGGCACAGGCTGCGCACATAGGTGCCGCTTCCGCAGCGCACGCGAATGCCCGCGTCCGGCGGGGCCCAGGAAAGCACGTCAAAGGAAAACACCTTGACGGGCCGCGGTTGGCGTTCCACCACTTCGCCCTGGCGGGCAATTTTGTAGAGGCGTTTTCCGCCCACTTTCACGGCACTCATCATCGGCGGGATTTGCAGAATGTCGCCGACAAAACGGTTGCACACTGTCTGAATGGCCTCGGCCGCCAGTGCCGGAACGGAACACTCGGCCACCACCTCGCCGTCAAGGTCATAGGAGGAAGTTTCCAGGCCCAACCGCATGACGCCTTCGTAGACTTTGTCCAGATACGTCAGGTATTCCGAAAGACGGGTGGCCTGGCCAAGGCACATTACAAGCAGGCCCGTTGCTCCGGGATCAAGCGTTCCGGTGTGGCCGATGCGGCGCTGTCCGATAGCCCTGCGGATACGATCC
>CAZOMH010000142.1:983-8845 GCA_964580415.1 uncultured Nitrospirales bacterium | reverse complement strand
CTGCGGTTGCATATAATTTTCGTGGAGCCGTACCGCGCCATGGCCAAGTCAACGTTATACTTGCCCACCGACTTGGCGCAGGAGAACGCCGGTCCCTGCGGGTCGTGCGCGGCGAAAACGCTATGCCCCTGCCAGGCCGGCTTCGCGGGCAAATCAAGCAGGTCCGCAAGTGTCGGAAGCAGGTCCACGGAATCCACGATGTCATCCACATCCGCCGGAGTCAGGCCCGGCGCCTTGATAATGAAAGGAACGTGCATGAGCGGCTCGTACACGGTCACCACATGGCTCAGGACATTGTGCTCCCACAAATGGTCGCCGTGATCCGCAAGAACGACAACGATGGTGTCCGGGTATCGCGCCAGAATGTCGTTCAGCATAACGCCCACCTGGTCGTCGGCATATCGCGACTCGCCGTCATAAAGCTCGCGCACCGCTTCCTTTCCCACCGGGGAAAGAACCGGGTACGTCGGCGCCGGCTGCAAACCCATGATATAGTTTAGGTGGTCGGTGAAGTAGGGCATGAAATCCTCCACGATGGCCTTTTCGGAAAGCGGAAGGGCGGGGTCCGGATAGCCAAAGAGCGGACGGTAACTTTGGGGGGGAATGTAAGGCAGATGCGGATCAAGGTAGTGTACGTACAAAAAGAAGGGCTGCCCCAGTGACTGGGTCGCCGCCAGCGCCTGTGCGGTGACCGTGCCGGCCACTTCCTGACCCTCGGGAATAAGACTGTACTGGTCAAACCCGCGGCCAAAACCTTTCTCCGCCGTCAGGTTGCCGTTCGTCTGAACGCCGATGGTGGTATAACCGGCCTCCTTCAGATACGAGGCCATGGACTGCATACTGGCCGGGAGCGACGCGCCGCCGGCGAAAACGCTGTGCGTGTCCACATATTGCGAAGTGAACAGCGAGACCATTGCCGGCAGGGTCCAGGATGCGGGCGTCACCGCGTTCCGGAAATGCACCCCGGACAGGCTGCTCAAATAGGGGGTTATTGGCACTCCGTCACGAGTCGCATCGATGCGGTCCCCGCGCAGGGCGTCTATCAGGACAAAGACGACGTTTTTCTGCGCGTCAGCCCTCCCCGGAACAAGGCAGGCCAGTGCCAGAAAAACCAACAACAGGGCGCTTGCCGACTTATGGGTATCCATGTTCTCTCCTCCTTTTTGGGGTACTTCAAGTTCCAAACCACAACCATGGCCATTTACCCAATCATCTAAGTCTACCATGGCATTGTGATATTTCGCCACCCCCCATACAATTGGGATGCCGGAACTTGAAAGAAGTGATGTCTGCGCATATCATCACGCGGCAGGCAGACACAGAACACCCACGGAGAAACGGCATGAAGCCCATGAACACGCCCATTACGGAGGCGAAAAGCACGGTCGCACTGGTCCGGTGTCCGGACTATGACGAAACCCGTGTTTTCGAGGCTGTCGGCAGGGGGCTGGCCCTGCTGGGCGGTGCCGGCCGGTTCGTGCGGGCCGGTGAGCGCATCCTCCTGAAGGCAAACCTTCTCGCCGGGGCGGACCCGGACAAAGCGGTCACCACCCACCCGGCCGTCTTCAGGGCGGCCGCACGGCATCTTGGATTGGCCGGCGCGAACCTGTCCTACGGCGATTCGCCCGGATTGGGCCGCCCGGATGCAGTGGCCAAACGTGCCGGACTGGCAAAAGTGGCCGGGGAACTTGGGCTTCCCATGGCCGACTTCACCGTCGGCGAAACCGTTTCCTTTCCAGAGGGTGTATTTCTCCACCAATTCAACATTGCCAAAGGCGTTCTCGATTGTGACGGGCTGGTGTCTCTTCCGAAAATGAAGGCCCACCAACTGACCCGGTTTACCGGGGCGGTCAAGAACCAATTTGGCTGCATACCGGGACTGCAAAAGAGCGAATTCCACGCGCGCATGTCGGACATGGACCGCTTTGCGCGGATGCTTGTCGATCTGAACCGTTATCTCAAGCCGCGACTCTATGTTATGGACGGTATCACGGCGATGGAGGGCAACGGCCCGCGCAACGGCAAACCGCGGCAGATGTCGGTGCTGCTCTTCTCTGCCGACCCGGTCGCACTGGACGCCGCGGCCTGCAACATGATCAACCTCGACCCGGCGCTTGTGCCCACGAACAGGTGGGGGCAGGAAATGGGGCTGGGAACCTTTGCGAAACCAAACCTGGTGGGTGACCCGCCGGAGTCTTTTGCCGTCGCCGACTTCGACGTGAACCGAAATCCCATATCGACCACAGGCACCATGAACAGCTTCACCGCCCGTATCGTGAAGAATTTCGTCACACCGAGGCCGGTGATCAACCATTCCCTGTGTACCCGCTGCGGCACCTGCGTGCGGGTCTGCCCGGCCGACCCCAAAGCGGTCGATTTCCGCGCGGCCGGAAAGACCGCCCCGCCGACGTACGACTACGGCCAGTGCATCCGCTGCTATTGCTGCCAGGAACTTTGTCCCGAAAGCGCCATCACGGTCAGCACACCGCTGATTGGGCGTCTGCTGCACCGGTGATGGCGGGACCCACATGATCCGCCGCGCCACCATCGCCCTTTGCCTTGTCACTCTTGCGTGGACCGTCGTTGCAGCCGCGGAAGACACCGGCCTGCAACGCCTCGCGGGGGCTTATCCCCGGCAGTTCTCCGCCGCGGAAAACGCCAATGTGCTGCTGTGGAAGGACGGAACAGAAACGGTCTACGACGACGGAGTCGCGCGCAGTTTCAACGAGAAGCTAAAACAAGCCAGCCCCAAGGACCAGATGTCGCTCCCCTATCCCCCCGGCTGGCCGATCCAAGAACCGGGTGTGGACGAAGACCCGGGCCGGATTCGGTGCGATGCGCTCTTCCGCAAGATGTACGGCAGTTCGGCAGAGGAGGTGAAAGCTGCCCTCGTGGACGTTGCATGGCCCGCCGCTGGTGCTTCGGCGAAAGTGCGCTTCACCTCCGCAAACGACGCGGCCCGCGCTTTGCAGCAGGTCGCGAAAGAGGTCAACGCCCTGCCGGACGATGTGAAACGCTGCGTCGCCAAGCCCATCGGAACATTCAACTGGCGCAACATTGCGGGGGAAAACCGGCTCAGTCCCCACAGTTTTGGCATCGCCATTGACTTTCAATTACCCGCCCCGCTGTACCGCTACTGGTTCTGGGACGCGAAGGGCGCGCCCGACGTCGCCTATCCCAAGGAGGTGGTGAACGACAAACGGCTGGGCCAAATAGTGACCATATTCGAACGCCATGGTTTTATCTGGGGCGGCAAATGGCGGCACTACGACACGATGCACTTCGAGTACCGGCCAGAGCTGACGGGAGCGGCGGGGAAGTGATGGGACTTATGGGAAGTATGGGAGACATGGGAGTTGTGAGCGGCAAAGTCGCGACAATGGACCATGAGGAGCCTGCACAGCGTGAACACATGCGTTCGGTTCTTCACGCAAAAGCGTGAAGAACAACCCATAGTTCCCATTCTTCCCATTCTTCCCATTCACCCAACCCGCACACGGGCACTATGGAACCGCAGGGAAAACCCTACTGCACGGGAGGGGTCGGAGCCGCGACCTCAGGGACAGGGGCTGCCACCGGTTCGGGAGAAGCCACCACCTCGGCGACGGGTGCCGTGACTTCGATGGGGTTGGCGACGATCCAGGAATCCCAGACTGGCATCGGGACTGCGGGTTTGAGCGCCGCCTCGACACGGTACTTGCCGGGCTCCTTCACCTCGTACTCGAAGGTCTTGCCCTCCTGCGCGGCCACCGTTTCGCCGTTGCGCACCAGCGTGAACCGGCAGAACAGCGGCGCCTCGGCGCGCAACTTCAGGCCGGGCGCCAGCGCGATGCTCTCGCCCATGGTCACCTGTTTGCCGTTGGATTCTGCGACATAGGCAAAACCAGTGGCGTCGCCGATCATATTGAACGCCACAAATGCGCGGCCCTGCCGTATGGCGTCGATGATGGCGGGTTCGGTCAGCTCCTTCGCCAGCAGGTGCGTGTTGACGAAACGCGCTGAACGCTGGTAGGGGTCGGCGTCGATGCGGAAAAGCTGCCTGCCCGGTTCCAGCGGACCGAAGCACGTGCGCAGCAGGAACCGCGTGGCGGCATTAAGCTTGAACTCGGCCACCTTCTGCTTGTCCAGGTCCTTCTTCGGGCTGGTATGACCCGTGTCGAGCAACAGCAGCGTGTCCTTGCCGGTGTAACGGCCAACCAGCCCCACGTTCTGGTGAATATCGTTGGCGGCGATGGCGGTAATCTTGCGATGCAGGCTTTGCTGGTCCCATTTCTGTTTCAGCATCATGAGCACCCACTCGTCGAACATGGACCTTAGCGTTTGATCGCCGTAGGAGTACATGTTCATGAGGACCTCTTTGACCACCTCGTCGCGCGAGTGTTTCTCAAAGACCTCATCGAGCATGTCGGTATGGATGTTGTATATCTCCATCGCGTCCAGTTCGGGAATGTCCCAGGGACGCCACGCCTCGGCATGGGAAATGCTCGTGACGCCGCCCAGTTCGCGGACCTTCTTCGCCACCTCGGCGGAGGACATGCTTTTCGGCAAAACGGTTTCGTCGGGCAGTCCCCATGGCATGAGCCCGTCATTCATCTCAAAACCGCGGATGAACAGGATGCCGTCCTCCATGCCCTTCTTGCCCAGCGAATAATCAGCCTTGCCGTCCACATAGTGGTCGCTCATGCAGATGAACTGGCACTTGGCCGTCTTGAGCGCGGCCGTGATTTCCGGAATCGTCGCCTCCGAGTCGTGCGAGATTTCGGAGTGGCTGTGCATCACGCCGCGGTACTCGTTCCAGCCGGTCTTCAGCGACACGGACGTGCGTTCGGCCTCCCGCTGCTTCCACAAGGCCGCCTCCTTGGGGAACATCCAGAAATGGTGGAATATCTGAATGGCAAAGAAGCCGCAGAAGACGCCAAACAGCAGCAGGATGGATGCGCAACCCATGCGGGCGCTCCAGCGAAAAAGGAAACGGAACGGACGAAATCGGCGTTTCGGTGTGTCCATTATGACGTGTCCCTGAAGTTGTTTCATGAAATGTAGGACAGCCGCCCCCGGCTGTCATGGCCGCGCGGGACGTCTGTATCAGGCATATTGTCGCCCCCGGTCGGGTGAAATGCAAGGGCGGGGCAGGGAGAACAGTAGCCCCCGTAACCCTAACCCTGAGGGTGCCGCACAAACACCAACCCTGGCCCGTCGCCGTTCCCGGCCCCGCAGGGGCCGAGCGCTGATCATGGATTTCTGATGGAGGAACCGGGTTTCGCGCCAGTCGTTTGTGAACGCCAATAGGACAGCCGGGAGCGGCTGTCCTACATCCCGAAGTGAGGACAGGGTCCTTCACTTCGCTACGCTTCGTTCAGGATGACAAGGTAGCTCACCGTGGCCCCGTCAGATCCTCAGTCAGCAACTGGCACTGCGCCATCTGGCCAATATCGTTCCCGGTGATCTGCCACACCACCCGCTTGTCGTCGGTGACCTCGAACAAATGCGCGCCGTCCCTGCCGTCCTTGTCCTGGGCGTTCCAGTTGCAGACTATCGTGTCGCCATTGGGCAGGCGCTGAATACCGGCCAGCACGCCGATGTTGATGTCGGGGATGTCATGGGGCATGAGTTCCCAGACCACTTTGCCGTCACGGTCGTATTCGGTGACACACTGGTCCTGGCTGATGAGCGTGTGGCTGTTTTCGATGCGCAGCGCGCATACGGGCGACGGGCGCTTGGGGAATTCGCGGATGACGTTGCCGTCGCGGTCGTATTCACGCACGGCACCCTCGGCGGTGAAGGGCACAAGGTAGGTTCCCTCGGGCGTCTTGCGGCACATGCGGAACTGTGCGTGCGCGGTCTTTTCGGTGGTGGACAACTGGACCTGGTGGACGATCTCGCCCTCGCGGTTGACCTCTATGAGGCGGCATTCGCCGACGATTCCGATCATGACATTGCCGTCGGGCAGGGGCTGGCAGTTGGGGATCTCGTTGGGCTTTTCCGTCTTGTACTCCCAGACGATCTGCTTGTCGCGGGTGACCTCGCGCACACCCTGGTAGTAGGTGGTCAGGATGTTGCCATTGGGCAGCATCCACACGTCCTGCGGATGGGGAACGCCGTACTCCCACACAATCTCACCGGCCGCGTTGCGGATGGCCACGCGGTCATGGACATGTTCGGAGAAAAGGATCGGATAGGGCCGCCAGAGGTTCTCGTGCCAGAACATGCCGCGCAGGCCGGGCTGGGTGCCGTCGATGCCCTGTGGATTGGCGGGGTCGACATCGAGCGCGGGCCACACGAGTTCGCCCTTCAACTGCGACTCCTCGCGCAGGTAGGAGCCGAGCCGCAGCGAGTTGCAGTCGAGCCACTGGATGACCTGGTGCCGCTCTTCGGGAGATACCGATTTGAGGTGATGATCGTTTTGCAGGGCCTGGCCGATCTTGCAGTAGTGCGCGCCAAAACGGCCGGGGATGGTCCGGGACCCGCCGTGGATGCCGCTGTATTTTCCGGTCATGTCGGTAAACATCGCTCCCGAGAACCAGAAGGTGTAGTCCTCTTTGAGCGCCTCATAGCCCATGTCCTGCGGCCCCTTGCCCTCCCTGGTGTGACAGGGCAGGCAGGTCTTGTCGAAGATGGGCTTGACCTGGCGGTAATAGCTAATCGGCTCGATTGGTCCGCATTCCGGTGCCAGTTTGGACGGTTCACGGCGCATGGCCAGCGGCTGGGTTTTCGGTGTGGGCGCGCCCTTCACGTTTTCATGGCAGCCGACGCAGGACAACTGCTCGCCGGGATGCACGAAGGCTGAGGATCGCATGGACTGCACGGCCATATAATTCTCGTCGAGTGCCTGGAAAATGAGCATCTTGCCCACGGGCGCTTCGAAGTAGGCGCTGCCGTCCTCCTCGACGGGAACGATGCCCAGCGGGATGCGCGGCGTGTTTTCGCGCTCGTAGCCGATGAGCGGCTCGCCCATGGCGTGGTTGGTCTTGGGGATGTTCTGAATGACGCGCAGCCACTTGATCTTCGCGTCCTTCGGGAACGGCAGGTCCGAGTCGTAGACGTTCATAACGGCGACGGTCGCCCTGGGTCCGTCTTCAACGCCCTTGGGCCGCAACTTCGAGGGGATGGCGGTGGGACAGGGCCGCGCGCGCAGCGGAATGGGGTTGATGATGCGCAGGCGCTCGTCCTGTTTGCAGGGGAGCGCGCGCAGGTCGCAGAGGATTTCCTTGTTGCCGTAGCGGTCCACCAGCGCCATGTTCTCCCACACATTGCACAGGTAGAAGTCCTCGCTGAGCGGCCAGGGCGTGCCGTATTCGTAGTGACGCCGTCCGGGCATCTCGGTTTCGGGAAAGGCCTCGTCGGGTGTAACGCGCTGAATCTGGCCCATGTGGTGATCGTCGTCCTTGCGCAGGTCGAGCATGCACAGCGAGCCGAAACTCTCGCCGTGGTGCGGCGCGGCGGTGAACATGTAGAGGGGCGAGTTCGGAATGGCGCGAATGCTCATCTCCACCAGCGCCGCACCAAAACGACTGTCCCATTCGCGGCCGTTCTCCACGCGGTAGGGGGTGTGATCCGCAAAGGTGTCATAGGGCAGCGGATAGTTGCCGTGCGGCGCGCGCGGGTTGGTGCCGTCGGGATTGCTGATCCAGAAGCGCGTGCCCAGGCAGTTCTCGCGATCCACATAGTCCCAGCGCGTATAGACAAGCTGGCCCTCATTGTTGACCGACGGGTTCCACTCGCTCGTTTCGAAATAGCTCAGCGGCGTGATGTCCGAACCGTCGTCGCGCATGGAAAAGAGCGTGTAGCTGCGCACCTTGAGGTAGGCCGCGAAACAGCGGATGTATCCCCCGCGCCGTTCCGACACAAACGCGATACGCCCG
>CAZOMH010000142.1:0-973 GCA_964580415.1 uncultured Nitrospirales bacterium | reverse complement strand
GCAGCCAGCAGGGACTGAAGTCATTCACGTCGCCGTCGGTCAACTGGCGCAGGTCCGTGCCGTCCACGTTTACCGAAAACAGGTGAAAACATTTCTTCTGCGAGTATACCCACCGGTGCTCCGCGTTTTCGGTCCAGGCGAAGACGATCCGTTTTCCGTCATAGGACAGGTCCGGCGTGGCGAACGCGCCGTAGTCCGGCCTGGTTCCCTTGAGCCGGCCGTTCTGCACCACCGAATCGGCCAGAATGTTGGCGACTTCGGGCCGGGTCTTGTAGTTGCGGACAATATAGAGTCCGCCGCCGGGCAGTGCGTTGAACCCGAAATACTGGGTGACGAAATGGCCACCCTGCGCGTCGGCCGTTTCGGGATTGGACCGCACCGAGCCCTCAAAGGTGCCCCGCGCCACGCAGAGGATATCGTTGAAATCGAGCAGCGGATTGGCCAGTGCCGCAGTGCGGCGCAGGGCGCACGCCGCCAGATATAATTGCCTGTACTCCGCCCCGTATTCGTCCCTCCCATAACTCCCATTCTTCCCATAGTTCCCATCCGCCTCCGCTTTGAGCGCCTTTACATCCGCCGCCACCGCGTCCAGCGCCGGCGTGCTGCCGGCGCGGCTCAGATTCTCCAGCAATGCGCCTGTCCGCCGCAACGCGGTCCCCAGTGGCCCCCCATCCGATTCCTGAATGAGCGCCTCCGCATCGTACACTTCCTTTGCCAGCTTCTCCGGCGTCGGCCCGCCGGGCCGGTGCTCGGGATATTCCTTTTTGCCCATCCACTGGAAGTCGTGGTTCCATTCCCGCAGTACCGCGTCTGAAACAGCGTCCGCCACAATGGACTTCAGGTTCAACCGCTTGGCCGTCCCCGCCAGCGCGGCACGCAGCGGCGCGGCATCCTCCGCCTCGGGCAACGGCTGCAACTCGGACGGCATGCCGCCTGCGATTTCGGTGCCGTTGGGAAGCAGCACGGCCTGCCG
>CAZOMH010000141.1:0-8892 GCA_964580415.1 uncultured Nitrospirales bacterium | reverse complement strand
CAGTTGGTTTGCGCCCAGCCGAAGTCGTTCATGGACTGGAAGTCCGGCTCGGTCCAGGCGGCGTGGTTGTTGGTGCCCATCCAGTGCGGGTCGCGGGAGAGGTCAATCTTCTGCCCGTTGACGGTCAGGTCGGCGAAATACACGGTCTGGCCGGTGCCGTAGCGGCATATGTTAAAAAGCCCGAAACGGTCAAACGCGGCGGGCGCACTCCGGATTTCCTCGTCGAACCAGAATACATAGGGGACGTCGCCGTCGAATTGGAGCGTGACACGTCCATGGTTCTTTTCCGGATGGGGCACTTTCCACCAGCGGTGCTGGCCGTGACGTTGGAAATATTCGACCAGCCCGCGGTCCCGTGCGTCCAGCAGGCGGCGGTGCAGCTCCGCGCCCGTCAGTCCCGGCTGGTCCTTCGAGGCGCGTTCCAGGATGTACTCCTCCCCCTGAAGCCCGATGGGCCGCCCGTTGCCCGTTTCGGACGTGATGTGCTTTTCCAGAAGCGAATCGTTCCACACCGCATTTGGCCGCGCGTCGGGGTCGTAGGCCACGCTGAACGTGTGAACCGAGGCATCCGGCGGGATGAGCACGGCCGTTTCGGCGCCCCGTCCGCGCCAGTCGCCGGACATCCAGTCAAACATGACCTGGGCCTTTCCCTCCTCTTCCCACAGACGGAACGCCATGGACGAGTAGACCCGCCACGTATGACGGGTGCTGTTGAAGAAACCGAAATAGCTGACGCCGCGCGAACCAAGCTCGGTTACCGACAGCCGGCCGGAGAAGGACAGCGTGTCGTCAAACGTGAATGGACGGCCCAGCGGCATGGCATAGCTTGCGGGAACGCGGGAAACGGCTATTCGACCGCCAATCTCTCCCGGAACATCCGCCGGAGCGGCATGCGCGGTGACGCCCCAGCCAAAGTCCTGGACACGTTCGGGCATGCCCGTGCCCGCAACGCGGTTCTGATAATTGTCCCAGCCGGGGTCGCGGCCAAAGTCTTCATGCACAAGCGTCAGCCCGGCATCGGACGCAGGCGCCTCCGCCGGGACAGGACGCTGCTGTTGCGCCGACGCCGCGGACAAGACGCACGCAACGGCTATGATCGACAGTGTGCGGGGGGATCGAAACATATCAACGTTATACCCAACCCGTGGCGGGAATGCAAAACAGCGGCGGCGCATGGTTGTGTGTTCCATACCCCAAACAACCGTGTTTGGCGGGACGGGCCCCTTGCCGCTTTATGAACCCGTTCCTTGCCGTTATGGCCCGGAAAGGGTCTTTGACGCTGAAAATCATGGCACTTGACCCCATGGGCCGTCTCTCGCATAATGGAGGCCAGTTGGACACCGCGCGGCCATTCCCCTCCGCCGGGGTCCTGTTTTCGTGTGAGGGAGTAGGTGTTTAGGCAGGCCAGGGCGTCCGCCCGACAAGGCAGGAAGCGAGGGGCAGCGTGTTTGGATTTGGCTCGGCGAACAAAGAGAAGATTGCGATTCAGCGGATATTCAAGGGGCAGCAGGATGCGTTCCGTCTGATTGTGGAACGCTATCAGCCCGTGGTGTACGCGATAGCCCTTGCCCAGTCGGGCAATGTGGTGATCGCGGACCGTGCCGTGGTGGCCACGTTCCGGCACGCCTTTGACCGTCTGGTTTCACTGACGGACGCCAAGCGGCTGGGGCTTTGGCTTTGCGCAATCGCGCACAAGGAAACGGACACCCTCACGGCGCTGCGCGGCCCCGAGCGGCTCCGTGCGCGCGACCGTGATCCCTCGGCCCGGCTCGTTGATCTCGAATCGCTCCAGACGGAACTGGTGGAGCCGCTCAACGAGGAACTGGGGCCCTTCACGGTGCAGGAGCGCAAGGGCATTTTGCTGCATGCCCTGTGCGGCGCGTCGGCGCGCACCATTGCCGACTATCTCAAGATCGAACTCAAGGAAGCGACCGAAGACCTGGCGCGAACCCGCGAAAACGTGGAGAAAAAACTGCTGCGCGAGGTTGCCGGAGCGCTGGCGCCCGAGATTAACAGCAAGGAGCGCATGGTGCATATCATGCGCGATGTCGCCGGAGACGCGGCGGCCATCAAGGCCGCCCATGACACGCGGCTGGGCCAGTCCGAAAGCCGCAAACTGCCCCTGTTCATTGGCGTGTCGGCGGCGCTTGTGCTGGCGATTGCCGGATTCTTCGTCTACCGCGCCTTCTTTGCCAAGGCCCCCGCGGCCGAGCCCGCGGTCCCGGTCGCGGCCAACACGGCCGCCCCGGACGCGCAGCCCGCCGCACAACCCGGCACGCCGCCTCCGGCGACGCCCGCAGACCCCGGAACAACCCCGCCCGGCGCGGCCACCCAGTCGCCCGCGGCGCCGGAAACCCCGGCGGTGGTGCCCACAAACTACTCCGTCAAGAGCCGCGTGGTGGACCGGCGCTTCCTCAACGGAATTCCCGGCCTGACCGCAACGGCGGGGGGCAAGTCGGCCGAAACGGACCCGTTCGGCGGCTTTGAGATTAAGAACGTCTCGCGGGGAGAATACGAGGTGGTCATTTCGTACAGCGGCGAGGTGCTTTCCAAGGGCAACATCATGCACACGGAGACGCGCAACGAAAAAATACAGATCGACGTGACCGACAAGGTGCCCGCGCGCTTCGATTTCCGCGGCAAGGTGACGGACGCCGTGACCGGCCAGGTGCTGCCCAATTTCGAGATTGCGGCATGCAAAGACGAACAGCGGATGATGCCGCCGTACATCCTGAACGAATTCAAGCCGCAGTCCAGTCCGGACGGCCTCCTGCTGGACCGGTACGTGAACTACGGCACCTACACCCTCTATGTCCGTTCGCAGGGTTTCGCGCCGCTGGCCAAGACGGTGGTCATCGCCGACGGCTGGAACAACGAGACGGTGCATGAACTGCCGCTGTTGCGCGCGGCAACCATCCAGGGCCGCGTTTACGGTGCCAATGAACTGACCATTCAGGATGCGCGCATCATGCCGCGCGAGGGCAACCCGGAAAGTATTTCGCGCAACAAGATCAACTATGCGGCCACGGACGCCGGCGGGCAGTTCGCCATCTACGGCCTGCCGGTGGGCGTAAACTGGTTCCTTATCGACCATCCCACATACGGGCTTGCCCATGCGGTAATCCTCAGCGAACCCGGCAAGATTTCCGAAGTGAAGATACAGATGCCCAAGAAGGGGTCCCTGGCCGGCGACATTACCGTGGACAACCACCCCGCCAGGTTCAGCCAGTTCCGCGTTGCCAGCGGCATGATTGCGGGAAGCCGCACCATGGAACCCCAGTACAATTCGCCCGGCGCCTATGAAGTGCCCAAACTGCCGCCCGGAGAGGTGACCATCCTCGCGAGTGTCGCCCCCACCGACAAATCCGCCTGGTTCGACCGGGTGTATGAGCGTGTCACCACGGTTGATTTGAGCCAGCCCATCTGGCTGGACTTCAACTTTGCGACCGGTCCAAACAAACTCGTCGGTGCGGTTACCCTGCGCGGCGCCGCGGCAAAGGCCACCTTTGTCGAAGTGAACCTGCAGCGGCCCGACGCGCGCAATGTCGAGCATTTGTACTACGATCTCGGCGCTTCAGGCGCCTTCAATATTCAAAATATGCCCGCGGGCAAAGGGGAAATGACCGTCTACTGTTCCGGCAAGAACATTGGCAAGTCCGAATTCTCCGCGGCCCGCGGTGCCATGGAGAAGGCCACCAAACCCTTTGAGTTCGTGGAGAACCGCGAGATTAAGCTCGATTTCGCGCTCTGAGAAAAGCCAACGCCCAAAGACAGCCGGTGAGCCCGGAAACGGCAGTGCGGGTTTGGGGCAACAGCCCCGATCCGCGCCACGGCCTGCCAACTTCCGGGATGAAGGACGACGGGCTTGTCATTCATCCCCTTTTCACGCCGGTCCTTTGTGCAGCGCCTTTTCGCTGTATCTACCGGGAAGCAAAAGACTTGACTTCCCTTTGACGCATATGGCATACTCGCCAAGACTCAAAAGCCTGACAGGCACCCCGCGAAGAACGGCAGGGGGGGAGTGTATGCTCCCAAGTGCGTGGTTTCCCCGCCTCTCGCGTTCCGTAAGGACGGATAGTATGCCTTCCCGGGACGGTTTCCTCGCCGATCATCGGCAGTGCCCTGTCAGGCCGGTCTCCAAGGGTGAGGCCCAGGCGGCGTGTCCGCGCGGGGGACTCATTCCGGATCGCTGCAAGGTTGTATCGTAATCGTAACGCCGGACAATCGAACCAAAATACACAGAAAGGATTTCCGTCATGGCAACGAAAATTGGTATCAATGGATTTGGCCGCATCGGACGCAACGTCTTCAAACTCCTTGTGAAGCACCCCGAGTTCGAGGTGGTGAGCATCAACGACTTGACCGATGCCAAGACCCTCGCGCACCTGCTCAAGTATGACAGCGTGTTCGGCGTGTACGACGCCGAAGTCTCCCACACCGAAGATTCCATCATCGTCAACGGAAAAGAAACGAAAATCACCGCCATCAAAGACCCGGCCCAGATTGGCTGGGGCGACAAGGGCGTCGAGATGGTGCTTGAGTCCACCGGCCGCTTCTCTTCGAAGGCCGACTGCATGAAGCACATCGAGGGCGGCGCCAAGAAGGTGCTGCTCAGCGTCCCGCCGAAGGATGCAATCGACGCGATCATCGTGATGGGCGTCAATGACAACACCCTCAAGGCGACCGACCAGATCGTGTCCAACGCCTCCTGCACGACGAACTGCCTCGCCCCCGTGGCAAAGGTGCTCCAGTCCGTATTCGGCATCAAGCGCGGCCTCATGACGACCGTGCATGCCTACACGAACGACCAGATGGTGCTGGACATGCCGCACAAAGACCTGCGCCGCGGCCGTGCCGCCGCCAACGCGATCATCCCCACCACGACCGGCGCCGCCCGCGCCGTCGGCAAGGTGCTCCCCGTGCTGGCCGGCAAACTGGACGGCTTCGCGATGCGCGTTCCGGTCATCGACGGCTCCGTGGTCGATCTTGCGGTCGAGCTTGAAAAGCCGGCGACGAAGGACGAAATCAACGCCGCCATCAAGGCTGCGGCGGCGGGCGAACTGAAGGGCATCCTGCAGTACTGCGACGCGCCGATCGTCTCCTGCGACGTCATCGGCAATTCCCACTCCAGCGTGTTCGATTCGCAGCTTACCATGGTCATGGACGGCAACTTTGCCAAGGTCGTTTCCTGGTACGACAACGAGTTCGGCTACTCGAACCGCTGCGTCGATCTGTTCCTGAAAATGCGCGCCTGATTCGGCGCACGGCGGATACCGGGGCCGCGCCGCAAGGCGCGGCCCCGCAACTTAATTGCGGGCTTTTCGGAGTTGCACGACATGAAGAAACTGAGCATTGCCGACTTGGAGTTGAAGGGCAAAACCGTCCTGATGCGCGTTGACTTTAACGTCCCGCAGAACGCTGACGGCACCGTGCGCGACGACACGCGGATTCGCGCCGCCCTCAAGAGCATCAACTACGTGCGCGAGCAGGGTGGCAAACTCGTGCTCATGTCCCACCTGGGCCGGCCCAAAAAGGTCAAGGATGATCCGGCAAAGCTTGCCCTGCTGAAAATGGACCCCGTGGCCGATTATCTGCGCGGGCTTGTCGGCGGCAACGTGACCAAGCTTGACGACATTGTCGGACCTGCCGTCGAGGCGGCCGTCAAGGCAATGAAGCCGGGCGACATCATCCTGCTTGAAAACACGCGCTTTAATCCGGGCGAGGAAAAGAACGACCCCGAACTGTCCAAACAGCTCGCCGCCCTCGCGGACGTGTATGTCTCCGACGCGTTCGGCACGGTGCACCGCGCCCATGCCTCCACCGAAGGCGTCACGCATTATATCGGCCAGAGCGCCGCGGGCTTCCTCGTCGTCAAAGAGATGGAATATTTCGGACGGGTGCTGACCAATCCCGAACGCCCGCTGGTGGCGATTCTGGGCGGCGCCAAAGTTTCCGACAAGATTTTGGTGATTGACAACCTGCTTAACCTTGTCGACACGCTGGTCATCGGCGGCGGCATGACCTACACCTTTATGAAGGCGCAGGGCATGGAAATCGGCAAGTCGCTGCTCGATGCGGACGGCATCGGGGTGGCCAAAAACGCCATGGCCAAGGCCGCCGAAAAGGGCGTAAAGCTCCTGCTTCCGGTCGATTTCGTGGTTGCCGACGCATTTTCCAACGACGCAAACACGCAGATCGTCAAGGCTGGCGGCATTCCCGCCGACTGGCAGGGACTCGACATCGGCCCCGAGACAATCAAGTTGTTCTCCGATGTGATCAGCGGCGCCGGCATGGTCGTTTGGAACGGCCCGGTCGGCGTGTTCGAAATGCCCAAGTTTGCCGTGGGCACGCGCGCGCTTGCCGAAGCGATGGCGGCCAGCAGGGCGACAACGATTATCGGCGGCGGCGATACGGCGGCGGCAGTGGTGCAATTCGGACTTGATGCAAAAATGTCCCATGTGTCCACGGGCGGCGGCGCGTCGCTTGAGATGCTCGAAGGCAAGGCGCTCCCCGGTCTTGTCGCACTGACAGACAAACCGGACGGGTGCTGCTGCAGCGGTTGCTGCGGCTGAGTTCCGTCCTCAACCTACCCGCGCTCGGCCGCATGCGGCACCTGCGGCGCGCTGGGCACGGGCGAATCGAAAAGGAATAGGTGTTATGCCACTGGCAAAAGAGAAGAAACTGGAGCTGATTAAGCAGCACGGCAAGACCGAGGTGGACACGGGTTCCCCCGAGGTGCAGGTGGCGATGCTCACCGAGCGCATCAACCACCTGACCGAGCACACCAAGATACATGCGAAGGATTTCGCATGCCGCCGCGGTCTGCTCAAGCTGGTCGGCAAGCGCCGCAACCTGCTCAACTACGTTCGCAAGAACGATGTCGAGCGGTACCGCGCGCTCATCAAAGTATTGGGCCTGCGCAAATAATCCGGGGCCGGAGCGGCAATGCCGCTCCGGCGCCGCTCTTTTTCGCGGACCCCCACAGACGGGCCAAAGGCCCCGCGCCGCGCGCGTCCAAGCGACCCGCGCGGCCCTGTCATGAATGGAAAAGGAAAGCAGAACGCAATGGAACGAATGTCGGAAAATCCCCCTCTGGGAGCCGTTCCATCACACAGGAGCCATTGATATGGTAGAACGTCTCTCAGTAATGGTCGGCTCGGACGCAATCGAGTTCGAGACCGGACGAATCGCAAAACAGGCCCACGGGGCCGTCATCTGCCGCAGCGGTGACACGATGGTCCTTTCGGCCGTTGTCGTCGCCCCCGAAGGCAAACCCGGGCAGGACTTCTTCCCGCTCACCGTCGATTACCGCGAAAAATTCTACGCCGTCGGACAGATTCCCGGAAACTTCTTCCGCCGCGAATCCCGCCCGTCGGAGCGCGAGATTCTCGTCTGCCGTCTGACAGACCGGCCCATCCGCCCGCTGTTTC
Organism: uncultured Nitrospirales bacterium; assembly: GCA_964580415.1. Lineage (GTDB taxonomy): Bacteria > Hydrogenedentota > Hydrogenedentia > Hydrogenedentales > CAITNO01 > CAITNO01. The sequence goes on along the minus strand of CAZOMH010000141.1, from coordinate 1,462 downwards.
CCAAGGGCTTCACCAATGAAACCCTCGTGTGCCAGACGGTGTTGTCGGCCGACAACGTGCATGACCCGGACGTGCTCTCCATCAACGCCGCCTCCGCGGCGCTGCACATCTCCAAGATTCCCCTCTCCGAGCCGATTGGCGCCGTGCGCGTCGGCCACATCAACGGGGAATTCGTGGTCAACCCGGTCATGGACCAGATGCCTTTGAGCCTCCTCGACATCATCGTCGCCGGCACCAGCGATGCGCTGTGCATGGTTGAGGGAAAGGCCCTCGAGGTGTCCGAGGAATTTATGGTCGAGGCGCTGGAATTCGCCCACGGCCACATCAAAACCATCATCATGGGCATCGAAGACCTGCGCGCCCGCGTGGGCGTGCCCAAGATGGAAGTCAGTCTGCCCGTCGCCGATCCCGAAGTCGTCGCCGACGTCCGGGAATTGGCCGCCGCCCGTCTTGCCGAAGCCCTCGCCATCCGCGACAAGGCCCTGCGTTACGACACCCTTGATGCAGTAAAGGCAGAAGTCACCGCGGCGCTCAAGGCCAGGTACGGCGACGAACTGTACGAGGCGCGCGCCGGCATGATTTCCGACACGATCAGCGCCCTCAAGAAGAGCACCATGCGAAAGTCCGTCGTGGACACCAATATCCGCATGGACGGACGGCGCCTCGACGAGGTGCGGCCCATCTCCATCGAGGTCGGCGTGCTTCCCCGCGCCCATGGTTCCGCCCTGTTCACCCGCGGCGAAACACAGACCATCGTGGCCACCACACTGGGCACCAGCCGGGATGAAATGCGGCTCGACGAGCTCACCGGCGACGAATTCCGCAAATTCTATCTCCACTACAACTTCCCGCCCTGGTCCGTCGGTGAAGTGCGCCGCATCACCGGTCCCGGCCGCCGCGAGGTCGGCCATGGCAAGCTGGCCGAACGCGCCATCGAGTCGGTCATGACCTTTCTGAACGACGCCGAAGAGGGCGAAAACGCGCCTGAAAAGGTGGATTTCCCCTATACCGTGCGCATCGTTTCCGAAGTCACCGAGAGCAACGGTTCCAGTTCGATGGCCACTGTCTGCGGCGGCTCCCTGAGTCTCATGGACGCGGGCGTGCCCATCAAGGCCGCCGTGGCGGGCATAGCCATGGGCCTGATTAAAGAAGCCGACGAGGTGCGCATCCTGTCCGACATTCTCGGCGACGAGGACCACCTGGGCGACATGGACTTCAAAGTCTGCGGAACCGCCCAGGGCATCACCGCATTCCAGATGGACACCAAGGTGAAGGGCCTCAGCCGCCAGGTCATGGAAACCGCGCTGGGACAGGCCCGCGCCGGACGCGAGCACATCCTGGGCAAGATGAACGCCGTGCTTGACAAGCCGCGCGGGGACATTTCCCCGTATGCGCCGCGCATCTACACCATCCGGATCGACCCCGACAAGATTCGCGAAGTGATTGGACCGGGCGGCAAGGT
>CAZOMH010000140.1:1761-8897 GCA_964580415.1 uncultured Nitrospirales bacterium | reverse complement strand
CACTTCGTCGTTATAAAAAACCCGGAGCTCTTTGATACCGCCGGGAAGTTCTTTCTTGAGGATAATGTCGGTTCCAGAGTACGCGCAGGTAATCCAGTATTTTTCGCCAGACTCGCCTCCCAGTTTCCACGTGGCAATTGTCGCCTTCTTCTGCCTGGCTTCGCTGTCATATACCAACAGCGCCTTTTCTTCCGGCGGACCCTCACTGACAAGGACTGTGGCCAGTTTGCCTGGGGCTTTCTCCTCCAACGCGACCCAACCGTCCGGTGTCTTTTCAATTTTCTGCGCGGTGGCGATTTCTTTCGGCGCGTCCAGCGCTTTCCACTCCGGCGCCTTGTCCGCGGCAATTGCCGCGGCAGACCAAAGCAACAGCACCATCACAATATTGCCCAAAGCCTGTTCCTTCATTCTCTCATTCCTTGTCTTTCCGCCTTCAGTCGGCGAAACCGAACCTTATACTCACGGTGGAATATCATGAAAAGTTCCACCACCCCTTTATCATAGGCCAATACGGTGTTCCGCGCCACCCCGCCGCAGCGGGATTGCAAAGGACCGCGCCGCTCCACCGCAAAACCTGACACCGACCGCACAGGCGTGCTAAAATCACCCCCGTTCCGTCAGGCGCTTTACCGCATTCTCCGAGGAGACCCGGCCAATGAATCTCTTTCTCAAGGTACTGAAGTGGACTGCCTGCATCATCCTGCTGCTCGTGCTGGGCCTCACAGTCACGGTGTGCGTATACGGCCACGCCCCGGCAAAGCGGCCCGACTTGGTCACGGCCCTGCCCGAGGGGGTTCCCCCGCCGCCGCACGGTTACCCGAGCGAAATAACCGCATTCCTCGCCGCATACCTTTTCTACGATATTATCCCCTTGGAAAAGGCTCCTCCCGTGCCGGGGGTGGCCATGAAGAGCGACATCCAGTTCGGCACTGGCAACGGCGCCCCCCTGCTGCTTGACCTGTACACCCCCGAGAATCCAAAAGGCCCGGTCCCCGGACTGCTGCTCTTCTACGGCGGCAGTTGGAAAGGCGGTGCCAAGGATCAACTGCGCGTCTATGCCCAGCACTTTGCGAAAAACGGATACGTCGTGGCGACGCCGCAATACCGGTTGAAAGAGGCGGGCCGCTGGCCCAACTCCGTGCAGGACGCAAAGTGCGCCGTGCGCTGGATGCGCGCCCATGCGGCGGAGAACGGCGTGGACCCGGAACGCATCGGTGTCATGGGCAATTCCGCCGGCGGTTACCTGGCGCTCATGGTGGGATATACCTCGGGCATGAAGGAGTTTGAGGGCGACGGCAGCTGTCCGGAACAGAGCAGCGCCGTGCAGGCCGTGGTGGACATCTACGGCCCCGCCGATTTCACCGAGCCCGTGCGCCGGGATCATCCCGCAATCACAGCCTACATGGACGGTCGTTACGAACAGGACCCGGCCCGTTTTGAGAAAGCATCCCCCATACGCTATGTCACCGAAAAGACCCCGCCCACCTGTGTTATTCACGGGACCGTCGATCAGTTGGTCCCCGTGCATCAGAGCGACTGGCTTGTGGAGAAGCTCAAGGAGAAGGGCGTGCCCCATTACTACAGCCGCATCGACGGCTGGCCCCATGCGATGGACGCTGTCCAAGCCGTCAATCAACATACCAAAGCGCTCGTATTGAACTTCTTCGACCGCTACCTCCGGAAGGACGCCGCGCAGAAATAACCCCAACCCGGGAATGGGCCGTTTCCAGAGTTCGCCCTGATATGACACGAACAATAACGCTTATCGCAGCCTGCCATGGTTGTTTTCCAATGCCTGGGTTCTCTTGAAAACGCCGTCCGCTTCCGCCTGATTTCCCAGCTTCACCAACACCTCACCCAGGTTCTTCAGTGCTTGAATATTGCCATGGTCAATGTCCAAGGCCTTGCGCAGGTACTTCTCCGCACTTTCGTACCGCCCGCGGTCCATCGCGAGCTGGCCGAGATTGTTCAGCGTCCCCGCGTTATTCGGGTTTAGCCCCAAGGCCCTCTCAAAGTACCGCTCGGCCTCATCCATGCGACCCTGGTTTGCGCAAACAACACCCAAATTGTTGACGATATTGATGTATTCCGGGTCGCGGTCCAGCGCCCTCGTTAAGTACATCTCAGCCTCTTCATAACGCTGCTGCTCCATGTTGAGCACACCCATATTATAGAGTGTGTTCGTGTGGTTCGGCTCAGCCTCCAGTGCTTTGCCCAAATAGGAGCGCGCGTCGTCATACCGACGTTCGTCCATCGCCAGTTTGCCAAGATTGTTCAGTGTGAGCGCACTCTTCGGATCGCAGTCCAGTGCCTGTTTCAGAAAGGCCCGCGCTTCGGGATAACGTCGCTGGTCCATGGCGACAATGGCAAGATTGTTGTAGGCAACTCCGCTCTTTTGGCCCGCCGCTATCGCCCGGGCAAACAGCGTTTCGCTGTCCCGCCAATATCGCGTCTGGACAGACGCGCAAATCGTGAAAATGACCACAACTGCGGCTGAGAGCATCGCCACATACCGGGGTGCCACCCGCCATGACGCGGCCAAGTCCGCCCCGCCCCACGCCGCCATGATGAAAATGCCAATAAGCGGGATGTAGGTGTAGCGATCCGCATGGGAAAAGGTGCCCGCCTGAACCAGTTCGATGACAGGCACAAGCGTGCCGAGATACCAAAGCCAACCCACAATAAGGTAGGGCCTGCTGCGGGCCCGGCGAAGGCATAACACAGTAACGGCGACAAGTATGGCGACCGCCGCGGCCACCTGCCACCATGGCCTGGCGATGGGGTGCGGATAATACGCGGCGAGTCCCGAGGGCCAGACCGTCTTGGCGAGATACAGCACGTACACCACTGCGGCATTGGCGCATCGGTCCGCAAAGGGGACCTTTTCCCCAAATGCCAGATTGTTGCCGCGCGCCTGCATAATGAAAGTAACCACGGAAAAGAACCCTGTCATAAGAAACAGCGGTGTCTTTTCCAAGACCAGCCAGACGCCTTTCCCGGCCATGTCACGCCTGGACAAACCACCACCCGCCTGTTCCAGCGGCCAGTAATCGAGCAGCAGGAGAACGAAAGGCAGTGTCACCACCATGGGCTTGGACAGCAATCCCAGGAGAAAGAGCAGGGCCACAAGCAGATAACGGCCCCCTCCCGGACGCCGCCGGTACCAAGTGTAGGCCCCGAGCGTGCCGATCCAGAAGAGCATGCTGAGCACATCCTTGCGCTCGGCAATCCATGCGACCGACTCCACATGCAACGGATGAACGGCAAAGAGCGCCGCCACAAAAGCACACGGCCAAAGACGCCGGGTCATCAAACGGAGAACCAGAAACAAGAGCACTGAATCAATCGCATGCAGAATAACGCTGGTCAGGTGGTGTCCCCAGGGACGCATCCCGTAAAGCGTGCAGTCCGCCATATGGCTTAGCCAGGTGAGGGGATGAATATACATGGCCCGGTCGGTGGTAAACGCCCACACCACCCCGGCCCAATTGAGCCCGCCCTGAACCATCGGATTTTCCGTGACATACGCGGCGTCGTCGTAATTCACAAAATCGTGCCACAGCGTCTGGACGTAGACAACACAGCAGGCCAGCACAATGACGGCACATATCCAAGTACTGGCAGCCTTGCGGGAGCGCATCGCCCCGGCGCGGGACACACCGCGCGAAGGCCGGGTTTCCCGGCCTGTTCCGGCTTTCTCCGCAAGACGGGCGCTCACGGGTGCGGCTGCCCGTTGGGGCGGACCATAATTTCTTTCACGTTCACCTGCCGGAACAGACTCACCAGCCACTGAATCCCGTCCGCTGTCGCTTTCGGCCCCGCAAACCATTGCAGGGCGGCCGTCCCTTCGAATTCACGCACAACTATTTCGGGCATGATCGGCTGGTTCCTCCGCATTCGATCCGCGGCGGGCAACGGACACCGCCACATCCAAAGCCGGAACTGTGGCCCGACCGACATCCGCAACCGCCCCCGTCACCGCCGCGCTCTTCCCCGAAAGTAGTGCCCTCATTGGCGCTTCCCCTGTTTCCCGTCCAATGCGCTGTTTACGATTTCTTTTGCCTCGCCAAGCAGCATGGCCAGATGGGCTTCATCCTTGAAGCTCTCCGCATAAATCTTGTACAGGTTCTCCGTGCCCGAAGGCCGCGCGGCAAACCAGCCATTCTTCGTCGTAACCTTCAACCCGCCGATGGCTTCGCCATTGCCGGAAGCGCGCGTAATCTTGTCCGTAATGGGTTCGCCCGCCAGAACCTCGGCGGTAACATCCGCCGGAGAGAGTTCCTTGAGCCGCTTCTTCTGTTCCGGACTCGCGGGCGCATCAACGCGCGTATAATAGGGCATCCCGTACTTCGCCGCCAGTTCGGCAAAATGTTCGCCCGGTTCCCTGCCCGTGCGGGCCGTAATCTCCGCGGCAAGCAGGCACAGAATAAGCCCGTCCTTGTCCGTGGTCCATACGGTTCCCCCGCGGCGCAGAAAACTCGCGCCGGCGCTTTCCTCCCCGCCAAAGCAGATAGAACCGTCATACAGCCCCGGGGCGAACCACTTGAACCCGACCGGCACTTCCGAAAGGCGGCGGCCGCAATCGGCCACAACCAAATCAATCATCCCGCTGCTGACCAGCGTCTTGCCCACGGCGGCATCGGCGGACCACGCCGGGCGGTGCGTAAGCAGGTAGCGGATTGCGACCGCCAGGTAATGATTCGGGTTCATCAGCCCCGCGGAGGGGGTGACAATTCCATGCCGGTCCGCGTCGGGATCGGTGGCAAAGGCAACTTTGTAGCGATCCTTCAACTGGACGAGCCCCGCCATGGCATAAGGGCTGGAACAGTCCATGCGGATTTTGCCGTCATAGTCCACCGTCATGAACGAAAAGGTCGGGTCCAGTTTTGAATTGACAACCTCAATATCGAGCCCGTAGACCGAATTTACCGGCTCCCAATAGGGCAACGATGAACCGCCCAGAGGGTCCACGCCCAGTTTGAGACCGGCCGAACGAATCGCGTCCATGTCAATCACGTTTCGCAGGTCTTCCACATAAGGCCGCACGAAATCCTGCGCGTGCGTGGTGGCGGCCCTGAGCGCCTTCTCGTGGGAAATGCGAAGGACTTCCCGGTTGCCCCCTTCAAGAAGGGTGTTGGCCCGCTTCTGGATACTGTTGGTCGTGTCCGTGTCCGCAGGACCGCCCGTGGGAGGGTTGTACTTGATGCCGCCGTCCTGCGGCGGGTTGTGCGAAGGCGTGATAATAAGGCCGTCCGCCAAGTGTTCCCCGCGGTCCCGGTTGTACACGAGAATAGCCCGTGATACGGCCGGCGTCGGAGTCACACCCCCGTCGGGTTGAAGAATGGTCTCCACACCGTTGGCGGCAAGCACCTCCAGCACCGTACGTTGCGCCACGTCCGACAATGCGTGGCTGTCCTTGCCCAGATAGAGCGGACCGTCAATGCCTTTTTCCCGCCTAAGGCTGCATACAGCCTGGGCAATGGCCAGTATGTGCGCCTCTGTAAACGACCCGTTCAGCGGGGTGCCCCGGTGGCCGCTCGTTCCAAAACTCACCACCTGCTCCGGATTGCCCATATCGGGTTTGCCCTCGGCGTAGGCCTGCAAAAGTGCCCCAACGTTGACCAGTATTTCCTTCGGTGCAGTCTTCCCCGCCAGGGGCGACACTCCCGCTTTGCCTTTGTCTTCCATCCTTGAAAAACCTTTCCTATTGCAATGCGCGGCCAACGCCGCGGTCCTTCAAACGCACAAGTATATCCCGTAGCGGACGCATCTCTCCATGACAACGTCCCGTGAACAGCGCAATGAACCCGTCATAACTCCCAATGATAGCCACAAGCAGCGCCGGACTTCACCTGTAAACCGCCGTTCTTCGTTTGACCCTGACCGCCAACCGGCACTAATCGGCACCCACCCGTCAAGCTGCCGCCGGCGCTGACAAAGCATGCACGGCGTGGCGAAAAGCCGCATTCTTCCGGACAATCCAAATAGGGGGCCTACTGCCGACAGCTTTCACCCGCTTTTTCTTTTCCTGCCGTCTGCTGCTAAAATGACTGTTCCTGGCATGCATACGGAATTGGAGGTGTTGCCGGTATGGAAATGTCCTATCAGTCCTGGCAGGAAATGAAGGCCGCGTTGCGCGATGTGCTGGAGGAAGAACTCGGCACGGGCCGCTGCAATATGGCGCGGAAATGGGATGGCGGGAAACTCATCATGAAGCCCTGTGACGACTCCATGCAGCCCAGGGAAATTCCGATGGAGGCCTTCTTCAAGAAGATTACCTCGGTGCGCGAGAAGCTGCGGGTGCTTGAACAGAAACTCAACAATCACGACACCCTTTCCTATGAGGACAAGGCCGAGTTTCAAACCCTGATTACCCGCGCCTACGGCAGTCTGACCACCTTCAATATCCTATTTCGGGAGGAGAAAGACCGGTTTTCCGGCCAGAAGTCCGACGATTAGCACGCAGGATATTTGCGGTCAACTACTGCACCGGTGCTTCTTTCACGCCCTGACGGCGTAATTCATACCAATGGCATGCCCCGATTCCGAGCGCCGGGTCTGGCGGGGATTCCGCAAAGCATTGGACGGCCATCGCGCGCCAACCCCGGAAACCGCGCGAGGTACTCGCGGGCCAAAAGGAGCGTCCGTTCCCATTCCCTTTCGCTGATCCCCCCCTTTCTCTCGTCAAGCCGGTCCTCGTCCTCCGTAAGAAAATCCGCGATCAACGGTGTAAATCCCAACCATGGACTCTGTCCCTGCGGACCACGAATCAAATCGCAGTCCTCTTTTCCGGATACACGGTAAGTGTTTACAGTAAGCAGTCTTGCACCATTCACAAAACCGTAAGACTTTGCGAGTGAGGCCGGAAACCTCAGCATGGCGACACAGTCCAAATCAACAGAGTATGCGGCGACCAGAAAAGGATCAAGACACATCACGACCGCCGCTCGGCTGTCGCCGTTCTCCAAGTGCGCCTCAATATAGGCCCGAATGAAGTTCTTCTTGTCGAGCCACGCCCGAATGCGTTTCCCCAGCCCAGGCCATCCGTAGAGGTCTGGTCGAAATTCCCGCAGTTTTCGATGCGACAGTTTCACGTACCCGGGGTGTGTTGCATAGCTATCCACGAAAAACTTGCT
>CAZOMH010000140.1:0-1751 GCA_964580415.1 uncultured Nitrospirales bacterium | reverse complement strand
CCTCACTCCTGATCCACTGCAAAATAAGCCAGTCCCCTGCTGCGGCGGCGTTCAGGGCATTCTGCTGAATTTCCTGCCGGGAAACATATCATACATTGCTGGAAACCAACGATGCATTCACGCATAATCAGCCGGGACGAGACATGGCAGCACGCACCCCCTTCTGAAAGGTCGTGAATGATGCGCGGAACATCCAAGACTATACCTGCAAAGCGCTTGGACTGGCAGAAGCTTGCTGTCTCGCTGGTGCCTGCAATTGTGATATGGTCAATTTGTCTGGGGGCCAGTCCCGTGCCAGACGCTCCGGCCTCCACCACCCTTGTGGAAATCAGCAAATGCACCACCGATATCGTGCTCGACATACGCTACGCAACCACCAACAATTTCACCGGAAAAGTGGTATATCCGAATTCACGCTGTTTCCTGTCCAAGGATGCCGCATGCGCTTTGGACACGGTGCAGAGCGAGCTGAAGAGCCAAGGATACAGACTCAAGGTCTTTGACGGTTACCGCCCCCTGTCCGTCCAATGGATTTTCTGGAAGATACTGCCCGACCCCAGGTTTGTCGCGGACCCAAGAGTTGGTTCCAGGCACAATCGGGGATACGCCGTGGATGTCAGCCTGGTCACGCTGGACGGTGCTGAAGTTGCAATGCCCACCGAATACGATGATTTCACAGAACACGCACGCTTTGATTTCGCGGGTATTCCAGAAGAGGCGCGCAAAAATCGCGCGATACTCCGGGAAACGATGGAAAAGAACGGGTTCGAGCATTTTGAGACGGAATGGTGGCATTTTGACTACCGCGGCTGGCAGGACAAGCCGCTTATGGATGCAGCCTTTGACAAGATTCCCGAGGCTAACCCTCCCTGCGACTGCAGCCAGCCAGGGAAGAATAATGACCCCGTGAAGGTGCCTCGAAACGCCGCAACTCCCTGAGTGGCGGCCGGCAGATGGAGATGCTACAATGCAAGACACGGTCGAGGGAGGATGTACGGGGAATGGGATCATAAGGGCCGTTTGAAACCGCAAAGTGAAACGCTCAAGGAGACGACCATGAACACCAGCCGCCGGGCATTCCTCAAGCAGGTGTCCGCCCTTTCTGCATTGCCCTTCATTCTGCCGTCCGGCATCTGGGCCGCCAAGACGAAGCCCAATGACCTCATCTCCATGGGTTTTATCGGCATGGGCAAGCAGAGCAAGCACCTGCTTGAGTCCTTTCTTCAGCACAAGCAGGTTCGCGTTCTGGCGGTGTGCGACGTGGACACAACGCGCCGGACAGCGGCCCGGCAGCGTGTGGTGGAATTCTACAAAGCGCACCCCGACATGGGCGCACCTGAATGCGCAGCGTACAATGATTTCCGGGAAATCATCGCGCGCAAGGATATCGACGCCGTCTGCATTGCCACCCCGGACCATTGGCACGCCATCCCGACCATCGCCGCCCTCGAAAGCGGCAAGGATGTCTACTGCGAAAAGCCGCTGACCCACAACATCCACGAGGCGCTCGCGGTGATGAAAACGGTCCGGAAGAACAAGCGGGTCCTCCAGACAGGTTCCATGCAGCGGTCCATGGAAGAATTCCGCGTTGCCTGCGAACTGGTGCGCAACGGCGCCATCGGCAAAATAGAGCGGGTTGAATGCAGCTTCGGCCCTCCGGGCATTCCCTGCGACCTGCCTGAAGAGGCCATGGAACCCGGACTGGACTGGAACTTCTGGGTGGGGCCAGCCCCCATGCGCCCCTACAGTTC
>CAZOMH010000139.1:0-8910 GCA_964580415.1 uncultured Nitrospirales bacterium | reverse complement strand
CATCGACTACGACGGCATGTGCGTGCCCCTCTTGATAGGCCGGTTTGTGCTCGAAGGGGGACACCCAAACTACCAGCACCCCCGCCGTGTCCAGCAGTACAACGAGCGGCTTGATGAATTCTCCGCGCTCGTCATACTGGCAGCGCTCGTCATACTGGCCGCCTATCCCGATCTCTGGAACCGCCACAACATACAGCGCAACCTCCTCTTTCAAGAGTCTGATTTCAAAGACCCGGAAAATTCCCCGCTCTTCGCCGAACTCGATACTCTCGATGATCCCGCTGTCCGCGCGGTCACCAAGGCAATGCTGCACGCCTGCATGGCCCGAAACACCACCGACATTCCCGCCTTTGACAGTGTGGCCGGATCGCTTGAACTCTAAAGGCCCGAACGGGAACAAGCCCCCCCGCCCCGCCAATTCCCGCACAGCTTCCGGCATCCTTATCCCCGCACAATGACCGAAACGTCCGTGTGCGTGCAATGAACCGGCGGCATGCGCAATCATATTCTGGAAATGCACATGACGAGCAGGAGCGGCAACAATGAGAGTTCCACTGGCAAACCCAAGTCCCGACATAAATCACTTTGTCGGTGTCATACGCGGAGAAATCATTCCCAAACGGCCGCCATTGGCGGAATTGTTCCTGGATCACGAAGTGGAACGCCGGATCGCCCAGGCCCACCTGGGGCTGGATTGGGTGGAGCCGGCCGCCGACCGGGAAACGATGTCCGCCTATCTGCGCAACCGGGCCGAGGTTTACCACCGCATGGGGTATGACTACATCCGCGTGACCGGCGGCGCGGACTTTCCGGCAACCACGCTCGATACGGCAGACACCGCCGAGCTGTCCCGCGGCGACCGCCACTGGGCAAATGAAACCGGCGGTCCGATTGCATCTTGGGAAGACTTCGAGAGATATCCCTGGCCCGACCCGGCCAGGGCGGATCTTTGGCACTATGAATATGCGGCAAGGAACCTGCCCGAGGGCATGGGCCTTTTCGTGTGCCCCACCAGCGGCTTTCTCGAGATACCGCTCGGCACGCTCCTCGGCTACACGAACCTGTGCTGTCTCGTGTGCGAGCAACCCGACCTGGTTGAGGCGGTCTTCCAGCGGGTGGGTGACATCATCTGCGCCGCCTATGAACGGCTCATCGGCCTGCCCAACCTGCACGGATTCTTCCAGGGCGATGATATGGGTTTCAAGACCGGCACGCTGATTTCGCCGGACCAGCTGCGGACCCTCGTGCTGCCGTGGCACAAAAAGCTGGCCGGCCTCGCCCACCGCAACGGACTCGTGTACATGCTGCACTCCTGCGGCAATCTCGAAGCCGTCACGGAAGACCTCATCACCGATGTCGGCATCGACGCGCGCCACTCCTACGAGGACGAGGGAAATTCGGTCATCGATTTCAAGCGCCGTTACGGCGACCGCGTGACCATACTCGGCGGCGTGGATGTGGACAAACTGGCACGGCTGCCCGAGGCAGAACTGCGGGCCCATGTGCGCGCCTTAATCGAAGCCTGTATGCCCGGAGGACGCTTTGCCCTGGGCTCGGGCAACACGGTGTGCAACTACATCCCCGTCCAAAACTACTTCGCCATGGTCGAGGAGGCGTTGAATTACACCCTTTGAACCGGGGACGGGCGCTCCGGACAAGAACAAGACACGCATACGGGTTGCGCGCAAAGGACTCCTGCGGACAACCGTCCACCGGCGGGTCTTCCTCCGTTTCCCTTTCGGAAGGGCCCTTCCCTGGCACAGGCCGGCGGCAGGCGTTGCCGGGTAAAGATGATTGATCTCAAACGATGCGTATTCTATAGTCTCAAGACAGACAAGACCATGGGGGGCACCGTGCCCTTCGACGAATAATCGCTTCATGCGGGAGTACATCGCGCCATGTTTCCAAAGAACCGTTTCCTTTCTGTAAAGGCCATCCTGCTCGTCGCTGTGGCCGCAACGTCTTCCGGTCCCCGGGCATTCGCCTCCGCCGCATTCGGGTTGCCGGACGGCAGTCCGCCCACCATCGGGGCATGGTTCTGCGGCGACGACTTTATGGAGCCGGACGGCTACAAGAAATACATCGACCTCTTTGCCGACCACTCCCCCTACGACCTGCTGCCCACGAGTGTCCGGCTCAACCGCCGCGAAATCACCGAGCCGGCTGTTCACGATCAGACGGCGGCGGCGGCGGCCTATGCGCGCGAACGCGGCCTTAAGATAGCCCTGGACCTTGATGTGCGGCTGGCGCGGGAAGCCTTCCGAAGCCAATACCCCGATGAACAGCAGGAAATGCTCCGCCTGCGAACCCTGTCCCTCGCGGCGTCGGGCGAGGCAGAGCTTGCCATAGCATCGGACACGCCCGCCGACCACATGACGGGCAACACCACACCCTACATCCCGCTTTCGGGACGCCTGGTGCGCGTGTATGCCTATGTCACGGAAGAAAAGGGAATCCTGCCCGGCACCGTGCAGGACATCACCGAACGCTGCGCGGTAAAGACCGCCTCCAAGGACGAAGTGCGCGTCGCCATTCCCTGCGATGCGTCCACCGCCGGGCGCACCGCCTGCGTCATTGCCGCGTTCACCCATCTCACCCCCGACGTGTACGCCCCCCACCTGTTCGCCTTTCAACGAGCCATCGTTCAGCAATACGCCGACATGCCGCTTTCGGGACTCATGAAGGACGAGTGGGGGTTCCCGCCCTGTCCCGGCGGATGCCCGCCCAAGAACGACTTCTGGTTTTCACCCTCCCGCGCCCAAGCCTACGCCGAGGCAACCGGCGGACACGACCTGGTGCGCGACTGCCTCCTGATGCATGCGGGCGAACAGGGCCGGGAACGGGAACGCCAAGCGGCTGTCAACGTGCTGTTCAAAACCTCCCGCGAGCGCAATGCGGCCGTCGAGGAGCACTACTACAATCTCGCAAAAGAGTTCTTCGGCCCGGCGGCCGCCGTGGTAACCCACGCCACCTGGTGGCCCTATCCCGGACCGTCCGAATTCAAGAAGAACGGATTGGACTGGTGGGCAGCCAAACGGGATTGGGGCCAGACGGACGAAGACACGCCCTTTCCCGTACGCACCGCCCTTGCCAAGAAATGGGGCGGCAGTGTCTGGTACAACCAGTACTATTCCACCGAGTCGGACAACTACCGGGAAAGCCTCTGGACCCACGCATTGGGCGGCGGACGTATAAACTTTCACCCCATTTACCCCACGCCGCACGGAGAAGACCGGATTGCCCGAATTTCAAAACTGCTCGCGCCCGACATCGTGGCGGGCGAGAGCCGCATCCGTCTCCTGCAACTGATTACCGGCGCCCCCATTGACTGCCCGGTTGCGGTAATCTTCGGCCATGCCTGCGCCATGAACTGGGCCGGGCCGGCCTATGACGATGTCGGCCTTGCCGTGACGGACGCACTCTGGCAGGCGGGGTATTACGCGGACCTCATCCCCAGCAGCGAAATTGAATCTGGCGCGCTCAAGATCGCCGGGGACGGCACCCTCGCCTATGGCGCGCAGCACTACGCCGCAGCTGTGCTCTATCACCCGGAGTTTGAACAGCCCGAAACAGCCGTATTCTTCAACAAGGCCGCGGCTGCCTCCACCGCACTCTTCCGCGTCGGCGGCTGGACGCGGAATTTCAGCGCCGCGGACTTCGACGGAATCGCGGCACTTCCCCCGGCCATGGCGGAATGCGCCGAGGCGGCGGACGCCGCCGCCAAGACGGTTGACTCCCTGCGCCAACGCGGCATCGCCCCCGCCACGCCCGCAACCGGACACCTTTCCAACAATACCGCCTGCCCCGGCCGTGAAGGCCGCATCCGCCTCACCGACGGCACGGAGGTCTTCCTCTCCGGCAAGACGGACACGGCCGGAGACCCCATCTCCGGCACCTTTGAGGTGTCCGGCCAGAAAGTCACCGTGGAGGCACGGGGCATACTCGCGGTCCGCTTCACCGCAGACGGCCAAATCGATGCTCTTGCGGCGGGCGGGCTGAGACAGTTCACCGGCGGCACCCTTTCTCTCCAGTCCGACAGGCCCATCGATTTTGCCTATTGGCATGATGCCGGGGGAAACCCCAAGGGGGCGCTCCAAAACGCGCCCGGACAGATTCCGGTAGCGCTTGCCGCACTCACCCCGGACTGGACCCGCCTTGCCACGCCCGCGGCGGAACTCACTTTTCCGCCCGAACTGGTCAGCTTTGCCCCCTCCAAGGACAACCCCGTATTCGAAGGCGCCGGTCCCGGAAATTGGGATGAGAACATTCGGGAACGCGGCTGGATCATGCACGAAGACGACACCTGGCATCTCTGGTACACGGGATACCAAAGCAAGGGGGATGAGACGAGAAAACTGGGTTACGCCTCCTCCACCGACGGCGTTCACTGGCAGCGCCACCCGGACAATCCCATCAATCCCGCCGATTGGACCGAGGACATGATGATCGTGAAGGCAAACGGCACCTACCACATGTTCGCCGAGGGCAGGAACGACGAGGCACACATGCTCACCTCGACAGACCGGACCCACTGGGAAGAGCACGGAAAGCTCGCCATCAACAAGGCAAACGGCGAACCCATCCCTCCGGGACCCTTCGGCACCCCGGCCGCGTATTACGAAGACGGCATTTGGTATCTCTTCTACGAGCGCAATGACGAAGCCGTCTGGCTGGCAACCTCCAAGGACCTCAAGACCTGGACAAACGTGCAGGACGCACCGGTGCTCGAATGCGGCCCCGGGGCATACGGCAAGAAGATGATCGCCATGGACCAGATAGTGAAATACCAGGGTGTCTATTATGGCTACTACCACGGGCTCGTGCCCGATACCCATCCGAACGAATGGACCTCCGCCGTCGCCGCATCAACGGATTTGGTTCATTGGAGGAAGTATGACGGCAACCCCATTGTTCGCGGCGACAAATCGAGCCCGGTGCTCGTTCAAGACGGGGCGTCGCAGCGCCTGTACACCATGCACCCGGCCGTATGCCTCTACACGCATCCGTAAAGCGCCGCGGACATCGCGGTTCGGGAGCGGGCCGGATGCAAGAGAGAATCGCTGAAAGGATTGGATATGGATTCCAGAACTCGTGTTGCAAAGGCGCTGGCCCTTACAGAGCCCGACCGGGTTCCCGTCGATTACTGGGCCGCTTCGGAAGTCACCGCAAAACTGTTGAGGCGGTTCGGGTTCTCCTCAAAAGAAGAATTGCTCCGGCACTTCAATGCGGATTTCCGGTACATAGACGGACCGGTCTATATCGGTCCGGAACCCGTGGTGCGTGACGACGGCTCCGTGGAGGATCACTTCGGCGTGCCCCGCAAGCGCGTCTTGTACGGCGAGGGCGACCAAAGAGGCGCCTACAGCGAAGTCGCCGCATTTCCCCTCGAATATGCCGAATCGGCGGAGGAAGTCGAGCGCTACGCCAAGTGGCCCCGCGCCGAATGGTTTGACTACGAACCGGTACGGGAACAGGCGCGCCGCGCCCGCGAACTTGGAAAAGCCGTCGTCTTCATGGGCGACCGACTGAACCGTTGCGCCCAGCTCAAACCGGCAATGTACCTCCGGGGCGTGGACAAAATCCTCCTGGACCTCTACATGAATCCGGACATGGCGCAGGCGATCTTTCGCCGCATATCCGAATTCTACTGCGAATACATGCGCCGCACCCTTGACGCGGCCGGGGGCAATATCGACATTGTCTTTACGGGGGACGACTTTGGCACCCAGCAAAACACCTTCATGTCCAATGACACGTGGCGCACCATGCTCAGGGAAGGTTTCCGGCGCTTCATTGACATCGGCCATGAGTTTGGCTGCAAAGTGGCCCACCATACCTGCGGGAGTGTCGCGAGCCTTATCCCCGATTTCATTGACTGCGGCCTGGATATCCTCAATCCGCTGCAGCCCGGCGTGCAGGGCATGGACTACGGACGCATAAAGGCCGAGTTCGGCCGGGACATTGCGTTTCACGGCGGCATGTCCATTCAGACGACCCTACCCTATGGAACCGCCGAAGACATCCGCAACGAGGTCAAGGATCGCATTGCACGGCTTGCCGACGGCGGCGGATACATCCTCTGCACCGCCCACAACATCCAGACCGACACGCCTCCCGAGAACATTGAGGCGCTGTTCCATGCCTATGCCGAATTTGGCGCCCGATCCGCTTCTTGACGCCCCGGGCACAGTCACCGCGCTGCGACTGTGCGCGGGCCGTTATTCTTCTGTGCCCTTTATCACGGCCAGCGGCGTCAGCTCGACCACGATGTCAACAAGATCGGCCTGGTTCGCCATGACGGCGTCAATGTCCTTGTATGCGCCGGGGGCTTCATCCAAGTCCTTTTCGGATGCAAGGGAATGAATAATCCCCTTCGCATTCATAAGGGCCTGCTGCTGCTCAAGATTCAATTCCCGAACGGCCTGCTTCCTGCCCATTTGCCGTCCCGCACCGTGCGAGCACGATTGGAAACTGTCCGGATTTCCCTTCCCCCTCACAATGTAGCTCTTGGTGCCCTGCGATCCGGGGATGATTCCAAGCTGGTTCTGCCTCGCCTGCGTCGCCCCTTTGCGGTGTACCATGACATTCTCGCCAAAGTGATGTTCCATTGCGACGTAGTTGTGGGCGATATTGACAAGCGGGTCGAACTGAACGTCCGGAACAAGGTCTAGAAAGGCCTCACGCACCCTCGCCATCATGAGCCGGCGGTTTGCCAGGGCGAAATCAACACAGTACTCCATCTCGGACTGGTACTGTTCCGCTTCCGGAGTGCCGACCGGCAGGAAGGCCAACTGGTGGCTCTTTGGAACCTCCGAGTACCACCGTTCGTTCAGTTCGACCGCCACTTCATTGTAGTGATCCGCGACTTTCTTCCCGACATTGCGGCTGCCCGAATGAATCATCACCCAGACATGTCCGTCGGACCCCTGCTGGACTTCGATAAAGTGGTTGCCGCCGCCGAGCGTGCCGAGTTGATGAAGCGCCTTTTCGAATTGCGTCCATACCACCGGCATGCAGTCTTGGGATTTCCGCCCGGGCATGGAGCGTTCGTCCTGCGGAGAGGCATGCCAGTGAAAGCCCACGGGCACCGTTTCCTGAATCCGGTTCACAATCGCCTGCAAACGTTCGCGGTCGATGTGCTGAAGACTGGTCTTTGCCGCGCACATGCCGCAGCCGATGTCCACACCGACGGCGTTTGGAATGATAACGCCCCGCGTCGCCAAAACGCCTCCAATCGGCATGCCGTAACCCTGGTGGCTGTCGGGCATTATGGCAACATGCTTGAACGTAAAGGGGAGATTGGCAAGATTGCGCGCCTGGTCCAGCGCGCCGTTCTCAATGCTGTCCAGCCACATCTTTATGGGCAGTCTTTCCGATCCGACGACTCTCATTCATCGACCTTCCTGTTTCCGAAATTCAGGGATAACACTCCCGAGCCGGCACGCCCGATTTCGCACCGGGAAGCGGAGCGCTCATAATTCCCCGCCGCGGGACACCGCCCCCTTCAACTGCGGGCGAACGCGGTGATGGTAAGGATCATTCGTCTCCATCTGGCAATGGTAGATTTCGACTAGACGCGCCATGGCGGCCTCGGCGGCGGGCGTTTCCAGTCCGCCGCCCGCGAAACGCTCCCGGTCAAGAACCGCACGCAAACGGAGGATTTCCCACCGCCAGTTCTCCCGCGCCCAACCGGGCAGCCGCGCATCCACCGCCACCGCCAATTCGCAGGCGCGCCGTGCCGCGTCGGCATCGGCGGGTTTTCCACGCTGAAAACGGCCGGCCGCACCCTCAAGCAGGCCGGTTACGGTCATGACATCCTGCGTGACACCGGAACCAAACTCATAACCGGCATATTCTTCCAGCGTTGATCGCGCACTGCGGTCGCGGTCCCAGTAGAACTGCGCGACCACCGCCTTGTTCATGTCCTCATAGATGCCCTCGCTGTAGGGGAATCCCCCCTGCACCGCCTGCTTCACCTGATCCCAAAGCGACTGAAACCGGGCAGGCAGCGGATGCGCGCCAAACCCGCCCCAGGGCCAGTTGCCCCACATGCTGATTTCCGGGAAATTGAGCAGCGGCAGTTTTCCGGGCACGCCGGCATCGAGCGGATAGCGGGGATAGTCCTCATGCGCGTCGGCAAGGATATAGTCCAGCCACCCGTTCTCCCTGGCCAGCGCGTCGCTCAACCCCTGCCACTCGCCCTCCGGCGGCGAGTCGAACATCCACGTGCTCAAGACGGACTTCATGTTTGGAAAATACGACCGTCCGAGTTCGGTCAGGTCGCGCGACAGTTTCAGGTAACCGTTGCAGCCCCATGGCATGCATTTTTCGCACGCGCATCCGCCCTCGTCATAGGGCCAATTGACCAGAATATCCAGCCCTGTGTCGGACAGCTTTTCAAAAAGCTGCCGCGTGTTGTCCATGATGTACTTGTGGCCGTCCGGATTGCTCGGGCAAATGGGGTGTCCGCTGTTGCCCCGCCGGTGCGTGGGGTCCGGCAGCGGCGTCGCCCGAATCTCCTTTGGCGCCCCGATAAACATCGTGTTGCCCGCGCCCGTGGCAAACTGGAGCCCCAGGTCCTTTGCAGTCTTCGCATACAGGCGCACCATGTTCATGGCCGGCTCCGCCTGCGGGTCATTCCAGTCCTGAAGGTTAATCATTGGGAAGATGACCATGACGGCGTTCACGCCCCAGAGCGCCAAATCTTCCATGTACCGCGATATCTCCGGCGCCGAGGCCTGGTGATACCAGTTGTGGAAATGCGTCGCAAAGTACATGCCCCGCAACGATCCCTGCGGCACCGATGTCCCCCGCCATGCCGACGGAGCAAAGCTCCCGTCATAACCGCTGGTCCGGAGAAACTTGCCCGCACCATAGAGCAACCCCCGCGGCGACCCGCCGGCGACACGC
>CAZOMH010000138.1:0-8937 GCA_964580415.1 uncultured Nitrospirales bacterium | reverse complement strand
AAACAGCACGGCAATACCCGCCATGCCGAAAAGGAGCGGCCAGAGTGCCAGGCAGGCACCGCCGGGAACATACCGTTCAAACCCCCACAGCAGCGCCAACCAGCCAAAACATGCCGCCGCGCCGAGATTCTGCACCGTCACCGCCCGGCGGAAGAGGGTGTAGAGCCCCGTCACCACGCCGACCGCAGCCAGTGCGGTACCCGTTGCGTAGAGGCCGTTGTTGTAGAGCACGTAACGTCCGTGCATCCCGAAGGCAACCGCCGTAAGCCCGAGACACACCGCGGCGACGCACACCGCGCACAGGAGAAAACACAGTGCGCCGAGCAGCAGACCGGAGGGCGCAAGGTGACGCCGCACCAGTCCCGCCAGGACAAACACCACAAGAAGCGCGGTGGCCAGCACGGCCAGCGGCCTCCCCCATGACTGCGGATAATACACCAGACGCCCGCCGATGGTGTTGAAATAGGTGGCGTCGGGGGCCGTCGCCGTGACGTTTGCAAAGTCCATATTGCCGAAGTGCCGGGCAAACCCGTAGGCATACTCGCCGTGGTGCTGCACACTGGCGAGGCTGATCACGTCCGGCTGATCGTCGCGCGTGTGGTAATTGCAGAAGCTGCCGACAAACGCGACGTTGTAGCCTTTCATGCCGCAGTTCTTAAACTGGCTGAAATCACTTCCGAAGGGGGACTTCTTGAACACGTCGTACATGACGGAGGTGGCGCGGGCATTCACCCCGGCCTTGGCCATCTCGGCGATCAGCCAGCCGTTTCCGGGGCTGGTTTCGAACATGTAGGACGGTCCGGACGTGCCGCGCGCCTCAAAGTTGAGGATGATGCCGATCTCGCCGTTCTTCACCCACGGATGCTCCGTGAATGCGCGGGCACCGCCCCCGCTGAATTCCTCGGCGTCGGTGAAGCAGAAGATAATGTCGTTCCTGAGCGGCGGTCCCTCCTTTACCGCGCGCGCCAGTTCGACCATCACACCCAGCCCCGCGCAGTCGTCCGTCGCGCCGGGCCCGTAGGGCACACTGTCGTGGTGGGTCGCCATCGCGAAGGCTTTGGTGTTCGCCGTGCCCGGGATGCGCGCAATCACGTTGTGGTACACGCCCACGCCGCTTTGGTTAACCGCGGTCTGCAGTTCCGCCGCCACTCCCATCTCCTTGAATTGGGCCAGCAGATACCCGCACACCCGATCATCGGCGAAGGAACCGGCGGGATGGGTCTCGGACGCCACGGCGCGAATGTGTTTGAGCGCGCGCTCGGCCGAAAACTCGGCCACCGGCACCCCGGCCGGTTTGGGACGGGGCGGAAGCTGGTTGACGTAGGCGCAGATAACCGCCCCCAAAATCAGCAGGAAGGCGGCGGCGGCATACCGGGACGAGGCGCGGTTCTCGGCGTCGGAGGAGGCGTTGCAGAGCGTCATGGCGGGCGGGTGACTCCTTGGTACAGACGTTCGACAATCCGCCGCAGCCCAAAACGCACTGTCAGGCCGCGGTCAACATCTGACCCGGCAACGGGTTCCATGGTTTCGCCGCGGAACCCTCATGCGCCCGTTCGGCCCGTCCGTTCGGAAGGCACCCCGGACTAGGCGCCTTCCAAAATGTTCCGAATCTGCTTTTCCCGGGCCTCAATGCTCTCGGTCAGTTTGAACTGCACCCGCGCCCGGTTTAGATTCTGGCCGTCGTAGCGCGTCTTGAAATAGACATCCCCGGCAATGTAATCGGCAAAGAACCGCAGGCCAAGTTCGAAGCAGATGAGACGTATGCCGTCATACAGGTACTTGCGGTCGGCGTCGGTCAGGAAGGACCGGGCGTGGACCATGTACCCCCTCACGATGGCCTCGCAAAGATTTGTGTCGAAAAGAACCCGGCTCATGTCCTGGGTTTCCTCGCCGGCCGGATTGCAGGACGAGCGGAGACAGTCGCCAAAGTCATAGTGGATGAGCCCCGGCTTGACGGTGTCCAGGTCCACAATGCAGGTTCCCTTGCCCGTGGCATCGTCAATCATGATGTTCGATATCTTCGGGTCGCCATGCACCACGCGAAGCGACAACTCGCCGTTGTCCTTCGCATTTTCGAGCACCGCGCACCAGGCGCGGCGCTCCTCGACAAAACGGTGGCAGCGCTGCGCTTCCATGGAAACGGCCAGCCGCGCCTGGCCCTCCGCCGTTTGCAGCGCGTTGTCCAGTTTCTGGAAATATCCGGGTGTAATATGGAATCCTGGAAGCGTGTCGTACAAAAGGTTGACATCCATGTCGCTGATAATCCGCTGGAACTGTCCCAGCACAAACCCCACCTCGTGGGCATGCTCGACACTCTGGACCTGGTTGTACGAATGGGCCGAGGCGATCAGCGTGATGGCCCGCCAATACTCGCCCTCGCCGTCAATCACGAAATCCTGCCCGTCCTTGGCATGGATCACCCGCGGCAGTTGCCAGATACGGTCCGAAAAATGGGCCTCTGCCTCAAGGCGCCTATGCACATGTTCGGTCACCATCATCATGTTCTTCATGATGTATTCCGGATTGGGAAACACGCGCTGGTTGATGCGCTGCAAAACTATCCGCTCTTCCGAAAAAGTCGTCCGGAAAATCGCCAGATAGGTGTCGTTCACATTGCCGTCGCCCAACACCTCCACCGTTACCAGCCGCCCCGCCAGATCGAATTTTGGCGCTATCAATGCTGCTTTCAAGTTTGGGTACTCCTCTGTGTTTGCTGCAATCCGGGCGGGGCGGTCATCGTGGCTTTGTATCCGCCCGTGCCCGCACCTCGTCAATCATCGACTTCCAGTACTTGTTGAGAAACTTTGGCCGCTCCAGGCTGTCCAGCGCATAGGCGCGGTCGGCGCGCGAAAGGTCCAGCACGGCCGTAATCATTTCTTCCTGATAGAAACCGGCCTCGGCCAGCGGCAGGCCGTTCGGCTCGCGGATGAACGACATCCCGCTGGAGCTCTGCCTGCCGTCCGGAGTCTGGCCGATGGTGTTCGCCACGCAGTGAAACATCCGCGTGTTTGGTCCCGCGGGCTGCTGGGCGCGTCCGGACACCCGCTTCCAGGCAACGGCCTCCACCCCGTCCGAACTGCATGACGGGTGAAACAGGATTTGCGCGCCGGCCATGGCCGGAATCCGGTACAATTCCGGGTGGCGTCCGTCCCGGCAGATGACCAGCGTGCAGTCAATATCGTCTATTTTGAACAGTGACAGTTTGTCACCGCCGCGGCAGTATTTCTTCTCGTCCAGCCCGGCCATATGAACCTTGGCGTACTCGTGCGTGATGGCGCCGTCGGGCGCGATCACGTGGGCCAGATTCAGATAACGGCGCGGGGTTTTGCGAAGTGTGCCCGCGATGACCCAAATTCCATGGCGTGCGGCGGCCTCCTGTGTCTTGTCCAGCGCAGCAGCGACATCCTTCGCTGTCAGCGCGAGCACCTGGGGAAAGTAGTACCCGGTCAGACTGGCTTCCGGGAAGAGGACGACCCGGCTTCCCGCCGATGCCGCCCCACCGATATAGTGCAGCGTCCGTTCAAGATTGAACGCAAGCGGCTTTGCCCAGTGCAACTGGACGCAGGACACCTGCATTGAGGTACTGCCCGCTGTTGATCTTGCCATTCCGAACCCTGTCTGCGCCGCCTCTGTGAAATGCCCGACGGGGGCGCTTGTCAGATAACGCTTGCATCGTGACCAAGACCGTCGGATTATAGCGCGATTTTCGCTGCGTTGCCAACAATTTACCGCATCTTTGCGTCCACCTCGTCCAGTTTGAAACGCACGGACATGATGTACGGCGGTTCCCCTTCCGTCCAATGGCCATAGGTGGTGCAGACGAAGGTACCGTCCGGCAGTATCTCCACCCCCGGATAGGCGCAGTCACCGCTCTTGTAGTTCTTCATCAGCCGTACCCGGCACTGCCCCTCTCGGCCTTGGACAATGTCGTCATAACGGCCCACCCAGCCAACCCAGTCTCCCTTGGTCACGCTTTCCCGGGTCGTGTCGCGAAAGGAAATGAAGAGCCGTCCGTCCGGTGAATACTTTCCGGTGTGGCGGTCGCCCGTGAGTGCGGCGGGGAGTTCACGCGGTGTGGTCCAAGTCTCTCCCTCATCGTCGGAGAAGATGACAAACGAGTTGAACTTGCGGCTGTTCTCCCGCAGCAGCACCGCCATTTGCTTGCCGTCCGGGGAGCGCACGATTCCCGGTTCGCACAACTGCTCCGCGTCGTGTGTGGCTATTGCCAACGGCTTGGACCAGGTCAGCCCGCCGTCCTTTGAGATGGTTTTGTACACCGTAAAGACCGGATTCACAAATAGACGCTTCTCTTTCCCCTCTTCGAAAAAGCGGCCGTCGTCGTGAAACAGCGCCATGTAGTCGCCGTTTTTCAGGCGCTCCACCGCCGCCATGGCGACGATCCCGCCAAAATCACCAATCGGCGCCAGCGGCGACCAGTTCTGCCCGTCATCTTCCGAGTGGGACATACGGATTGGATACAGCCCCGAAAACAGAATGAGCCGCTTCGTGCCGTCCGGCGCGACCATCCGGTGGATAGTCGGCGTCTCTTTCCCCGTCGACCAGTTCTCCGGCACCGGCAAGCGGTCAGACCATGTCAGCCCGGCGTCGGTGCTGCGCTTCATCACGATCTGCCCCTTGCCGTGACCCTTTGGATACACCACGATTATGGTCTTGCCGTCTTCCAGCAGCACCGTTGTGGGATGCCCCAGATACTGCCCCGCCTCCCGGTCCACCACCACCTGCCGGGACGTGTCGGCGGCGAGGTCAACAATGGGGATGGTGTAGCCCGGGTCGGCGGTAAACGCCACAAGAAGAACAAGCGATGAGAGAAGCATTATCCGTCCCCACTAGACCCGTTGAATTGTCCAACCATAGCCTGCCTCACCGTGTTTGTTCCATCCTGACCATAACCCAACTCACCCGATGCGGGCAGGCGTTGCTGTCCGCAGTCTCATACAAGCCTTTGAATTTTAGCTTTTCCGCCAGTTCATTCACAAATTGCGGTTATCCTCCTGTCTCATAACAAGATGCATAAGCCTTTTAAACACATGGAATTGTGAAGCGCCCCCACTATTTACGAGTTGACAAAGGGGCAATGTTCGGCTATATTGGAGTTGTAGTACAAATCAGCCGAGGATGGCCATGTATCTATCGCGCACTCTTGAATCGGCGTTCTCGGACGCCTCCACCCAGTTTCCCGTGCTGTTGCTCACTGGACCGCGCCAAGTGGGCAAGACAACGTTACTGAAACATCTCTGCGGCGATGAGCGGCGCTATGTCACCCTGGACGACCTGACGCTGCGCGCACTGGCCAACGAGGATCCGGCCCTGTTCCTGCAACGCTACCCACCTCCGGTACTTATTGACGAGGTGCAGTACGCGCCCCGGCTCCTGCCCTATATCAAGATGGAGGTGGATACCCTGCGGAAGCCCGGGGGTTTCTGGCTGACCGGTTCACAACAGTTTCAAATGATGAAAGGGATTACCGAGAGTCTTGCCGGACGGGTGGCTGTGATTAACTTGCTGGGTTTTTCCCGCCGAGAGCTCGAACAGCGCGAGTATCGCCTGGACCCATTCCTGCCGGTTGAGGACCGTTTAAACGCGCGCGCTGCGACCTCGGGTGTGTCCGACCTGGAAACGGTGTACACGCGCATCTGGATGGGTTCGTTTCCGGCACTGCACGCCGGTGCCGTGCGGGACCGCGAGCTGTTCTACAGTTCCTATCTGCAGACCTATCTCCAAAGGGATGTGCGCGACCTCACGCAGGTGGGTGACCAGCAGGCATTTCTGCGGTTTGTAAAAGCCAGCGCGGCCCGAACGGGGCAAATGTTGAATCTGTCTGAACTCGCGAGGGATGTGGACGTCTCGGTAAAGACGGCCAAGGCATGGTTGTCCATCCTGATTGCGAGTTTCCAGGCGGCGCTGGTACAGCCCTATCACAGCAACGTCACAAAACGCCTTGTCAAGGCTCCAAAACTGTATTTCCTGGACACCGGTCTGTGTGCCTACCTGACGGAATGGTCCTCTCCGGAGACGCTGGCAGCGGGCGCCATGGGCGGGGCAATATTCGAGACCTACTGCTTCACGGAAATACTGAAGAGCTGGTGGCACCGCATGCGGACGCCCAACCTCTACTACTACCGTGACAGGGACGGCAAAGAGATTGATTTTCTCTTCGAACAGGACCAGACGCTGTTTCCGCTTGAAATCAAACGGGGTGCCACCCCCAGCGGCGATTGGGTGCGGGCATTCCCGACACTGGAGCGATTGGGAAGACCCATCGGCGAGGGCGGGGTTGTCTGCCTGTGTAAAGAATGTATGCCGCTAACCGGCAAGACGACCGCCATCCCTGCGGGCGCGCTGTGAGAGCATGGACGCGCCACAATCAATGAACAAGCCACCGCTGGAATTCACCCGGAACGGCCGCTACAGACTCCAGCCCTCGCGGCAGACCGGGCTTAAGAAGCGGTTGGCTTCGGGCGCATTGGAAAACTCCATCTTGTCCGCGTCCCAGCGCAGTTTCCTGTCCGCGCGGATGGCTGCAATGCCCAGCGTCACGATTTCCGTCAACGGACCGCTGTAGTTGAAGTTGGAGCATGCCTCTTCCCCGCCCTTGCAGGCCCGGACCCATTCCTTATAATGGCCGACAGAACGGGGCAACGTCTTGGGCGGCTGCTTGTAGGCTTTCATGGCTGATTCGGGAAGCAGTTGCGGATCGCTGCCGTAGCAGCCGCACATCATCTTGCCCTTGTCGCCGATAAACAGCACGCCTCCGTCGTTATCGCCCATTTTCCGGCCTGATTCCAGTTCATCGGGCCGGGGTGGCATGAGCCCCCCGTCGTGCCAGGTCAGGCATACCGGCGGCATGTCGCCCCGGGCCGGAAATTCCCACCGAACAATGGCCGCAGCCGTTGTTGTCTCCGGATGAACCTTTCCCGCGGCCATCTCGGCGCCGAACGGCGTTGCGCGGGTGTTTAATTTTGCCGAGCTTGCCTCGACGGTTTCAGGACTGCCAAGGCGCAACGCCCAAACGACAGGGTCGAGTATGTGACACCCCATGTCACCGAGGGCGCCGGACCCGAAATCCCACCAGCCGCGCCAGATGAACGGCAGATATGCGGGATGATAGGGACGGTGCGCGGCGGGACCCAGCCAGAGGTCCCAGTCCAGCCCCGTGGGCACCGGCGGCTCTTCCGCGGGACGGTCAATGCCGTACGGCCACCAGCCGCCGGGCCGGTTTGTCCATGCGTGAACCTCGCGCACGTTTCCAATGGCACCGTCCCAAATCCATTCGCAGACCAGCCGGATGTCCTCCTTCGCATGGCCCCAGTTTCCCATTTGCGTGGCCACCTTCGCGTGCCGCGCCGCCAGGGTCATCGCGCGCACCTCGGCCACCGAGTGGGCCAGCGGCTTTTCACAGAAGACATGCTTGCCCTTCTTGAACGCGGCCATGGCCGCCACGGCGTGCATGTGGTCCGGCGTGGTGATGACCACCGCGTCGATGTCGCCGCGCTCCTCCAGCATCTGGCGGAAATCCACATAGGTTGCACAGCCGCCCCCCGCACCGCCCTTGTAGCCGTAGTAGTCATCGACCATTCTACGGCCGGGCTCCCGCCCGGCGACGCCCCGGCCCAGATAGGGTCCTTCCTCGTTGACGTCGCACACCGCCACCACCCTCACATCGGGGTCCTGCAGAAAGGTTTGCACGTTGTAGATGCCCTGCCAGCCCACGCCGATGAAGGCCATGTTGAGTTTGTCATTCGGTGCGGTCTCCCCGGCGGCCCGCACCCGTGAGGGGATTGCCGTGAGTGCGGCCGTGGCCACCGATGCGCTTCGCAGAAAGCCGCGCCGGGACACACGAATCCTCTCCCCCGGTACGCGCTTCGTGTCTCCCACTTCAGGACTGTCCATGGTCGGTCTCCCTGTTTGCAGCGTCTTGTCGCCCGTGCTGCCGTGAAAACTCCTGATGGGTCCATTCCGTCATCAAGCGTATTCCGGTGGCAGGCGGCAAATCAATCCGCCATCAGGGCAATCCACGCTAACACCAACGCTTTGAAAAAGGTGAGAACTGAATTCGGATGGTGCAGGTCCGTGCAGTCCACCCCGCGAGCCCTATTAGCCCGCTTGAGCGGGCTCCTCTTTGCACCCGGCTTCAGCCGGGGTGCATGCATAATCTTGCAGGACGACGCAGCACGCTTTAGCGCGCTTCAAGAAGGCTTCAGCCATAGGGCGGTACGACAAGGACTAAAGCCAGGCAGAAGCACGCTAAAGCGCGCCAGATAAAGGACACACCTCTTGCACACCCCGGCTAAAGCCGGGTGCAAAGAGGAGCCTGCTGAAGCAGGCTGAAAAAGGCGATATCTGTACTGTCTTGTCGTGCCCACATGTTGGCAGTTGAGGTGCCCCGCAAATTATGGGTTCCAATTTCTTTGGCTGCGACAACGTTCCGCACCATAATTCCAGATGCGACTGTCCAAACAGGCGCTTGACATCGCGCGCTCACTCCGCCCCCCTGCCCCAGCCTCTTTTCACAAGCAGGGTAAAGAATGCTGCACCTGTCCGATGTTAGCCAGGGACTTTCCCGCCTTTTGACACGCACGCGGACTTTCTGGGAGAATGCATGCTCGGTCGCAGGAAACAGAACATCGGAGGTCACATGTCCACGAACGCCCCCAAGCAAGGCATGTTTGTCACAGCGGACGGCAGAAGCGTCCTGTTTACTTTCATCCTGGTCAGCAGCCTGTTTCTCCTCTGGGGATTCTGCAACGGCATGATTGATGTGATGGACAAGCATTTCCAGGACGTGCTGGGCCTGACCAAATCGCAGTCGGCCAATGTCCAGTTTGCCCATTATCTGGGCTACTTCCTCATGGCGCTTCCGGCCGGCTGGCTGGCCCGCCGCTTCGGCTGGAAGGGGGGTATCATCGGGGGGCTGAT
>CAZOMH010000137.1:0-9036 GCA_964580415.1 uncultured Nitrospirales bacterium | reverse complement strand
TGCGGCAGGCGGGCGCGATGGTCGGGTCGGGCGGACTGGTTGCGATGAACAAAGAGACCTGCATGGTCAGCATTGCGCGCTTCTTCATGCAGTTCACGCAGAACGAGTCCTGCGGCAAATGCGTGCTCTGCCGTGAGGGAACGCGGCAGATGCTGGCGCTGCTCGACGATATCATTGAGGGGCGCGGCACGGCGCGCACGCTTGAAATTCTGGAGGAGACGGCAAAGGCGGTGCGTGTGGGATCGCTCTGCGGACTGGGCAAGACGGCCCCCAACCCGGTGCTGTCGACGCTGAGGCATTTCCGGAGCGAGTACGAGGCGCATGTGTTCGACAAGTGCTGCCCGGCGGGCGTGTGCAAGGCGCTGGTCAGCCCGGAAATTGACCCCTCCAAATGCACCGGCTGCGGTCTGTGCGCGCGCAAGTGCCCCGTGGGCGCCATCACCGGGGAGCGGAAGCACCCCCATGTAATTTCGTCTGAAATCTGCATCAAGTGCGGGGCGTGCGTGGCGGCATGCCGCTTCGCCGCGATCGCCTGAGGAGATAGGCCATGAACACCCCCGAAGCGAAAACGATGACCATCGACAACCGCGAGGTTGTGATCGACGGCGAACGCAATGTGCTTGAGGTGGCCCGCAAG
This sequence comes from uncultured Nitrospirales bacterium, assembly GCA_964580415.1. GTDB lineage: Bacteria > Hydrogenedentota > Hydrogenedentia > Hydrogenedentales > CAITNO01 > CAITNO01. The sequence goes on along the minus strand of CAZOMH010000137.1, from coordinate 8,399 downwards.
GCGGGCATAGACATTCCCACCTTCTGCTACCATTCCGAACTGAGCGTGTACGGCGCGTGCCGCCTGTGCCTCGTCGATATCGACGGGCGCGGCATTCAGGCCTCGTGTTCGATCAAACCGGAGCCCGGCATGCGCGTGCGCACCAACACGAGCGAGGTGCGCGGGATCCGCAAGATTGCCATCGAGTTGCTGCTGGCCAACCACGACATGAACTGCCCGACCTGCACGAAAAGCAGCACGTGCCGCCTCCAGGACCTCGCGCAGCGCATGGGTATTGACGAGATACGCTACAAGCGGGTGCTGGAGCGCAAGCCCGTCGACCGCAGTTCGAACGCGCTGGTGCGCGATCCGAACAAGTGCATCCTGTGCGGCGACTGCGTGCGGGCGTGCCACGAAATACAGGGTGTCGGCGCCATTGACTTCGCGTACCGCGGCGTTTCCAGCGCGGTGCTTCCCGCCTTCGACAAGAACCTGGAAGAGGCCGAATGCGTCTACTGCGGCCAATGTGCGGCGGTGTGCCCCACGGGGGCGCTGACCGCCAAGCCCGAGCTGGATGCCGTGTGGAAGGATTTGGACGACCCCAACGCGGTGGTGGTGGCGCAGTTGGCGCCGGCCGTGCGCGTGGGGCTGGGCGAGTTTTTTGGCGCCAAGCCCGGCGGACTGACCACGGGGCAGGCCGTGGCCGCGCTCAAGGCGATGGGATTCGACAAAGTCTACGACACCTCCTTCACCGCCGACATGACCGTGCTGGAGGAAAGCACCGAATTCCTCGACCGCTTTGCCAACGGCGGCGTGCTGCCGCTGTTTACCTCGTGCTGCCCCGCGTGGGTGCGTTTTGCCGAACAGTACTACCCCGAGTTCCTGCCCAACCTGTCTTCCTGCAAATCACCCCAGCAGATGTTCGGCTCTGTGGCGCGCGAGATATTGCCGGACGGGCTTTGCGCCGGCGGCAGGCGGCTTGTGGTGGTTTCGATCATGCCCTGCACGGCCAAGAAGGAAGAGGCCAAGCTGGACAAGTTCAAGACGGACGGACAGCCGGATGTGGACCACGTGATTACAACGGTTGAACTGGGGTTCATGATTCGTCAGGCCGGTCTCTCTCTTGACGCGCTGGAGCCGGAGTCTTTCGACATGCCGCTGGGTTTCAAGAGCGGCGCGGGCGTTATCTTCGGGGCCTCCGGCGGCGTGACAGAAGCGGTGCTGCGCTATGCCGTGGAAAAAGTCCAGGGCACGCCGCTCACCTCGGTGGACTTCAGGCAGGTGCGCGGCGAGGCCGGATTGCGCGAGGCGAATATTACGGTGAACGGCATCGAACTGAAACTGGCCGTGGTACACGGCCTGGCCAACGCGCGGCGCGTGGCCGAGAGCGTGAAGTCGGGCGGGCGGCAATACCACCTCATCGAGGTGATGGCCTGCCCCGGCGGCTGCGTCAATGGTGCCGGCCAGCCCGCCACGCTGGACGCCACGGCCAAGCGCCTGCGCGCCAAGGCGCTCTATGACAACGACAAGATTCTCGAAGTACACAAGTCGCAGGACAACCCCGAACTGAAGCGCTGCTACGCCGAGCACCTTGGCGAGGTTGGCGGACACCACGCGCACGAACTGCTGCACACGGAGTACCAGAACCGCCGGCGCATGATGGACGCGAAATTGACGCTCATCAGCGGCGGCGAGCAGGAGCGCATCCGCGTGTCCGTGTGCGTGGGCACAAGCTGCTTCCTGAACGGATCGCAGGACATCCTCAAAGGCCTGATGGAATACGTCGAGGCCCAGGGCCTTGAGGAAGTCGTGCATCTCAGCGCCACTTTCTGCATGGAACGCTGCGGAGAGGGTCCGAGCGTGTGCGTTGGCGACGAGATACTAAAGCGCTGCACGCTTCCCAAGGCGATTGAGGCGCTAAAGATACAGATGGAAAAGAGTGGCGTGACGGTGTAACCGTTCTCTTTCCCCCCATGTCCGGTCGGCGCAATGCCGACCGGACGACCTTTTTGCGGCCGGGTTTGGCCGCCGCCATTTCCGGCCCGGTACCTGACGGCGGCAGCCGGGTTGCCTGCCTGGAACATGGTGGCGGCACCCGTGCCCGCCGGGGCTGTTGGTGCCACCGGTACGGGTGCCGTCTCCGGTGTCGGTGTCGGTGTGCTGCAAAAAAGGGGGGCGGGCGGAAACAGGGCCGGCCGGGGGCCTTTACTGGGTGCGGTCCCGCCCGTTAGAATGTAGCCGGACAAATTCCGCCCCGGCGGGATGGATTCCGCAGGATGATGCGGGGGCGATTGTCACCGCAGTTCTTCAAAAGGATCGTGATGGAGGCCTGTTTGTAATGCCCGTGAAACCCGTTGAATGGCGTGCCCGCCGCCTCTTTATTATTGACCAGACGCTGCTGCCCCGCGAATGTGTCGAGATAGCGCTTCCCACGCTGGATGCGGTGTGGGATGCCATCAAGCGGCTGCGCGTGCGGGGGGCGCCTGCCATCGGTATCTGCGCCGCCTACGGCGTGATGGCGGGTGTCATTGAGCGCAACCCCGCCTCTGTTGCCGATACAGTGCAGGTTGTCCGCGCGTGCGCCGAACGGTTGGCCACGTCGCGGCCGACGGCGGTAAACCTGTTTTGGGCGCTGGACCGCATGCGCCGGGTGGCCGAGGAGACCGCTCCGGGCGCGGCGAACACAGAGACGTTTATTGACCGGTTGGAGGCCGAAGCAATGGCGATCCATGCCGAAGACGAGGCCATGTGTCTTGCCATCGGCCGTCACGGCGCGGGATTGATCCGCGACGGCGGCGGTGTGCTGACGCACTGCAACGCGGGCGGGCTGGCCACCTCGGGCTACGGCACGGCGCTGGCGCCGATGTTCGTGGCGCATGAGCAGGGCCGCAAGTTCCACGTCTTTGCCGACGAGACGCGTCCCCTGCTGCAGGGGGCGCGGCTGACCGCGTGGGAACTGGTCAAGGCGGGGATTGACGTGACGCTTATCTGCGACAGCATGGCCGCGCAGGTCATGCGCGAGAAGCGCATCAGTCTGGTTATCGTCGGCGCGGACCGCATTGCCGCCAACGGAGATGTTGCCAACAAGATAGGCACGTACAGCGTGGCAGTGCTCGCCAAAGGGCACAAAATCCCCTTCTACGTGGCCGCGCCGTCGTCCACCTTCGACATGAAGATTGACTGGGGCAACCAGATTCCCATCGAAGAGCGCGATGCCGACGAGATCACCCACGCATTCGGGCTGCAAACGGCGGCGGACGGTGTGAAAGTGTACAATCCCGCATTCGACGTCACACCGGCCCAGCTTGTCACCGGCATTATCACCGAAAAGGGTATCATCGAGTCGCCCAACCGGGAAAGCATAGCAAAGATGCTCGGCGGCTGAGCGGAACACACGGAGTCCACCATGAGCGAGGCAACCCAGATTGTCGCGATTGACGGCCCGGCCGGCGCGGGGAAGAGCACTGTCGCGCGGCGCGTGGCGGAGCGGCTCGGGTTTGCCTTTCTCGACACGGGCGCCATGTACCGCGCGGCCACGTGGCGCGCGCTGAAACACGCCGTCGATCTGGACGACGCGCAGGCACTGGCGGCGTCCACGGACGCCATGAATCTCGTCATGGCCGAGACAGCGGGCGGGCAGTGTGTGACGGTGGACGGCGAGGACGCGACCCGGGCCATCCGCACGCCCGAAGTGACGGGTCTTATCTACAAACTGGACCAGAATTCGGCGGTGCGCCGGACGCTTGTGGAGCTTCAGCGCCGTTTCGGCGAACGCCAGCCCACCGTGGCCGAGGGCCGGGATATCGGGACCGTGGTTTTTCCAAAGGCAAAATGCAAGATATTCCTCGACGCATCACTCGAATGCCGCACGCGACGCCGGGCCGAAGAATTGGAACGGGCCGGCCGGCCGGTTGATTTGGAAAAACTGCGCGCCGACATACATGAACGCGATGAAAAGTCGCGAAACCGGGCGGACTCGCCGCTCCGGCGCGCCGAAGATGCCGTGTTTGTGGACACTTCGGACCTTTCCATAGACGACGTTGTCACCGGACTGGTGCGGCTCGCCCGGGAACGGCTATGACCCGCGAACGCACACGCCCGCGGTGGCACATTGCGGCGGGCGACCGGACTGCCTCGCGGGCATTGTCCGTGCAGGCGGATATTCCCCCCATTATTGCCCAACTATTGCTGCTGCGCGGGGTCGATACGCCGGAAACAGCGAAGCGCTTTCTCAATCCGCAGTTGGCGCATTTGGAGGACCCCTTCCTGCTGACCGGCATGACCGGCGCGGTGGAGCGCATTGCGCAGGCGCGGGACAGGGGGGAAGCGGTGCTTGTCTTTGGCGACTATGACGTGGACGGCATCGCCGCCACGGCGCTGCTGTCGCGCGCGCTGCACCGCTTCGGTGTGAAACGGGTGGAGTTTGACATGCCGGACCGCCTGCGCGAGGGGTACGGCCTTATGCCCGAACAGGTGGAGCATGCCAAGGCGGCCGGATTTGCGCTCCTCATCACTGTGGACAACGGGATTAGTTCCTTTGCCGCGGCCGAAAAGGCGGCCGAACTGGGCATTGACCTTGTCGTCACCGATCACCACAACATCGAGAGCACCCTGCCGACGGCCGTGGCCGTGGTCAATCCCAAGCGGGAGGCGGCCGGACATCCGCTCGGCACGCTTTGCGGCGCCGGTGTCGCATTGAAGTTGTCCACGGCGCTCAACGGAACGCCCAATGACCTCGACATCGCGTCGCTTGGCACGGTGGCGGACATGGTTCCTTTGCTGGGCGAAAACAGGGTCATCGTCGCGCTCGGTCTCAAACATATGGCAAAGCACCGGCGCGTGGGCCTGGCCAAACTGGCGGCGGCGTCCTCCTTTGATCTGGGTGATGTGACCTCGGAGAAGATCGGATTCCAGCTCAGCCCCCGGCTCAACGCGGCGGGCCGCCTCGACGATGCCCGTGTGGCGCTGGACCTGCTCATGACCGACTGTCCCGACCGTGCCCGCGAAATCGCGTCGCTGCTCGATGCGGCGAACGGAGAACGCAGGGAAATCGAAAAGAAGATCAATGACGAGGCCATGGAGGAACTGGACGCCTTCTTCCATGACGACCAGCGCTCCATCGTTGTCGCGCGCAAAGGCTGGCATGCGGGCGTCATCGGAATCGTCGCCTCGCGGCTCCTTGCCCGGTACCACCGCCCCATTGTCATCCTGTCCATCGACGGGGAGGGCATGGCGCGGGGCTCGGCCCGGGCCGCCGCCGGCTTTGACATGATGGCCGCGCTTGCCGAATGCCGGGACCTGCTCGTCAAGTTCGGCGGCCACCGCGCCGCCGCCGGGATGACGCTGCAGGCGAGGGATTTGGGCGCGTTTCGCGCGCGCTTTGAGCAGGCCGCGCTGGCGCAACTGGGAACGGAGCTCCTCGTGCCCGAACTTGCGGTCGATGCCATCACGTCGTTTGGCGAGATCGACCAGTCCCTGCTCAGGACGCTGGAACGGCTTGAGCCTTTTGGACAGGGCAACCCGTCCCCGCTCTTTGCCACCATGGGGGTTGAGATCGAGCACAGTTCCGTGCGCGTGCTCAAGGATCAGCATGTCAAGATGACCCTGCGCCAGGGCGGCACGGTGTTCAGCGCGATCTGGTACCGCATGGCTGAACGCTTCCTCACAGAATCCTTTCCCGAGCATGTGGATGTCGCTTTCACGCCCCAGTTCAGCAGCTACTCCACCGATACCCCCATCAGCCTGCTCATTCGCGATATCCGCCCTTCGGGGGCGTAGCGCGTTTCTGTCAGCGGATTTCTCAAGGCATCAGTCTTTCAATCTTCACGGGCAAGGGGCAATGTGCTAAAATGCCGTTTGCCGCCTTCTTTTCGGCGGAGATTCCGACTTCCCAAACAGTAAACATCCCGCAAACGGCGGTTCGCCGTTTGCGCAAGAGGAGAACACGGCGTATGGCGTATGATGCGGACATGATTCTTTCCGTTTACGCGCGGCTTGCGGAGCGTGTGACAGCCGCACGCAAGACTGTCGGACGTCCGCTCACCCTGGCGGAGAAGATACTGTATGCCCACCTGTGGAACGAGGTTCCGGCCAGGCCGATGCTGCGCGGGAAGGATTATGTGGACTTTGCGCCGGACCGGGTGGCGATGCAGGATGCCACCGCACAGATGGCGCTGCTGCAGTTCATGTCCGCGGGGCGGGCCACGGTGGCCGTGCCCAGCACGGTACACTGCGACCATCTCATCCAGGCAGACACCGGTGCCGCCGCCGACCTGGCAAAGGCGCTTTCGGTCAACAGCGAGGTCTATGCCTTCCTCGCATCCGTGTCCAACAAGTACGGCATTGGTTTCTGGAAGCCCGGCGCGGGAATCATTCACCAGGTGGTGCTGGAGAACTATGCGTTTCCGGGCGGCATGATGATTGGCACCGACTCGCACACGCCCAATGCGGGCGGTCTCGGAATGCTTGCCGTCGGTGTGGGCGGGGCGGACGCGGTGGATGTCATGGCCGGCATGCCCTGGGAACTCAAAGCGCCGAAACTCATCGGCGTTCGGCTCAAGGGCAAACTGGGCGGATGGGCCTCCGCCAAGGACGTTATCCTGAAAGTGGCGGGCATTCTGACCGTGAAAGGCGGCACCGGCGCGATTGTGGAGTATTTTGGAGAAGGTGCCGAAAGCCTTTCCTGCACGGGCAAGGGGACCATCTGCAACATGGGCGCCGAAATCGGCGCCACCACATCGCTGTTCGCCTTTGACGACTCCATGGCGCGCTACCTGGAAGCGACCGGCCGCGCCGAAATCGCGGCTGCCGCACGCGGAGCGGCCGCATATTTGCAGCCCGACCCCGAGGTCTACGCCAGTCCGGTCAAGTATTATGACCAGCTTGTCGAAATTGACCTGGGCGAACTGGAGCCCTTTCTCAACGGTCCGTTCACCCCCGATCTTGCCACACCCGTGTCGGAGATGAAGGCGGCAATGGCGGCCAGGGGCTGGCCGCGGAAGGTCGAGGTGTCCCTGATCGGCTCCTGCACCAACTCGTCCTACGAGGACATGGCCCGTTGCGCTTCCATCGCGCGGCAGGCGAAAGAGAAGAATATCCGCGCCAAGGCCGGGTTCACCATCACACCCGGCTCGGAACTGGTGCGGCATACGCTCGAACGCGACGGGCTGCTGGCCGATTTTGAGGCCATCGGCGGCGTGGTGCTGGCCAATGCCTGCGGTCCCTGCATCGGGCAATGGGCCCGGCACCGCGACGGCGCGGCGGACGAGCCGAACACGATTGTCACGTCGTTCAACCGCAATTTTGCCAAGCGCAACGACGGCGACCCCAAGACCCACGCATTCGTCGCCTCGCCGGAACTGGTGACTGCGCTGGCCCTGTCGGGCAACCTCGGGTTCAATCCGGCGGCGGACACGATTATCAACGAAAACGGCGAGGCCGTGCGGCTGGACCCTCCCACGGGCGACGAACTGCCCAAGAAGGGGTTTTACTGCGGCGATCCGGGCTACATTCCCCCGGCCCTGGACGGCAGCGCCGTGAAGGTGGTGGTAAAGCCCGATTCGGAGCGGCTGCAACTGCTTGAGCCGTTCCCGCCCAACGGCGGCGATTTGAAAGGGCTGCGGCTGCTGCTCAAGGCCAGGGGCAAATGCACCACGGACCACATCTCGATGGCCGGCCCGTGGCTCAAGTACCGCGGGCACCTGGACAATATCTCGAACAACTGTTTGATCGGCGCGGTTAACGCATTCAATGACACGGCCAATTCGGTGAAGAACCCCCTTACCGGAGAATACGGCGGGGTGCCGGCCACGGCCCGCGCCTGCAAGGCCGCGGCCATCGGCACGGTGGTTGTGGGCGACGAGAATTACAGCGAGGGCTCGTCGCGCGAGCATGCGGCGATGGAGCCGCGCCATCTCGGCGTCAAGGCCGTGCTGGTCAAGAGCTTTGCCCGTATCCACGAGACCAACCTGAAGAAGCAGGGCATGCTGGCGCTCACCTTTGCCGACCCGGCCGACTATGACCTCGTTCAGGAAGACGATCAGATCGACATACTCGGTTTGTACGGGTTCGCGCCCGGATTGGCGTTGACCGTGGTGCTGCACCATGCCGACGGCACGGAGGCGACGCTCCAAGTAAACCACACGTACAACGCGGCGCAGATTGGCTGGTACCAGGCCGGGGGCGCGCTGAATCTCATCCGGGAACAGCAGTTCAAGGGCTGAACAACACACGCCGCAGACAACAAAACCGGCGCCGCGCGTGAAACGCTGCGCCGGTTTTCCGTATAACGTGCAAGCGGCTTTCAGCCACTTTCTTCACAGTTCCCATCGGTCGCGGCTGGAACCCGGCAGAATAAGGGGCCAGGCATTTCCAAATATACCTTATCGCCAGGGAGACAGAACGAATACGCTGCTTCCTGC
>CAZOMH010000136.1:0-9093 GCA_964580415.1 uncultured Nitrospirales bacterium | reverse complement strand
GGGACTTCTTGAGCATGTCCACCGCGTAGGCGATCTTTTCCGGCGTCAACGCCCTCTGTTTCAGGCTCGCGCGGAATTCGTCGAGGTCGGGCTTGGGAATGTCGCCGGTGAGCGAGAACAATTGCCCCGCATGGTCCGTCTCGAACACATGCGCGCCGGGCGGCATCTTGCTGCCCGCATGCGGCTGGACGATGGTGCCGTCCCGCTCCGTCACGAACTGCGACGGGTCGAGCACTTCCGCGTCGAGACGGCCGTTGAAGGCGTAGGGGTGCCATATCTCCGGCTGGTCGTAGGCGTTGGTCAGGTTCATCTGCACGGTGACCACGTCGCAGTTCAGCGCGTCGAGCACGTCCGTTTCCGGCAGCGCGAGCATTTGGCTTTGATCATAGACGCGCGGCCGCCGCGGTTTCAGCCCGAGGGCCTGGACAAGACCGGGGTAGGCAAAGCAGCTTATGTTGGTCGATGGCATCGCACCCAGGTCCAGCGGCGGACGGTCCAGTGTTTCGAAATTGAGGGCGCGCATCACGCGGTCACGTCGGGTCATTGGTTGTCTCCTTGCGGCACATTTTTCGCCTCCGTTCATTTTCCATTTTCACGGACGCCTGCGCAAACAGAACGGGACGCGCCACCGCCGAAGCGTGGCGCGTCCCCGAAATTGCAAACCTGGCCGGAGAGAACGCGCTTATGCGTCCTTCTTGTCCTCGATCTTGTCCACCGGCTTCGCCTCGTCCTTCTTCTCTTCCGGATTCATCGCGCTTTTGAATTCGCTGATGGCCTGGCCCAGGGACTTGCCGATACCGCCGAGTTTTCCCGGCCCGAAGATCACGAGCACGATCACAAGGACTATGATTAAGTGAAAAGGTGACAAAGCGCCCATAATTCAATCTCCTGTGTCCACCGCCGAAAGAGGGCGTGAACAGCCTTTATCGCTCCGTTTGGGTGGCGCCCGCCAAGGCGGGCACCGGCACAGTTCATTATACCTTTCATTTGTCGGCTATACAAGACTCGGTCCGGGAATCCGGGGTTTCAAGAGCGCCCGGAGACGGCACCTGCTGTGGGCAGCGCCCTTCCGCAAAAGACGGGGACTGACCCAAGCGAAGCAACCCCGCCCCGGCGGGGAAGCGCAGACGGGTCTGTCCCGGGTTTGCCAAACCGTCCCTCCCCCGCGTCCTGCCGTACGCGCCCGTCCCCGGAAATGAGTATGGTGTCCCCCGAATTGATGTCCCGCTTGCTTCTCTTTTGGACTGCGGCGGCAACGACACCGCTTTGGCTCGCGCACCACTATCGACCGGATCATCCCGCACAACGCGGGGAAAGGCATTGTTCTGATCGCCACTCCGGCCAAGCGCTGATAACCGGGCCATCAACATGGAACACAACCAAAGCGGTGTCGTTGCCACCGCAGTCCATATAACGGACCCAGCCTGGCGCAATCCAAAGTCCTCTTTTGTGCCCTATGTGCCCTTTGTGACTATTTCTCTTCTGTGGCCACAGAGAACACGAAACCGCGCGCTCCCGCGCCGCATTCCTCCCCAAGAGATTCCACTGTCCCGGCCCGCCCAGTCTATCCGCGCCCCGGCGGCCCGTCAAACCGTCGAATTGCCATGCGCACCTTTTCGGGCAGGCGTCCCGGGGCGTCCTTGTCGAAACAGGGGAAGCGGGTTCCTTTTAACAGCGTTGACGGCCCTCGCGGAACCTGCTACAGTCAGGGAAAAGGCGGGCGCAGGCCCGCCGGTCAGCGTCGTTTTACACTGCCCCGGCACCTGCCGAACGACGGGGCAACCTCAAAGAATGAAGGAGGCTTGAGCCATGCGCGCAAGATGGTCGTTTGTTATTTTCACTCTTCTTGCGGCCTGCTGTCTCCCATGTGCTTACGCCGTCCCGCCAACATCCGATGAAATGACCGAAGCCCAACACTGGACTGCGGCTGCCTTGACGGGCGGTTCGACTGCCCGGCCCGTCTTCTCATTCACGTACGGCGGCAAACCCGCGGGCGAACTGCTCGCGGCGTGCGAGTTCAAACAGGAGGAACGCAGGGTTGACGATCAGCGGACAGAACACACCCTCACATGGACGGACCCGAAGACGGGCTTCGAAGTGCGTTGTGCGTCGGTCCGGTATGCCGACTTCCCGGTCGTTGAATGGACCGTCTATCTGCGCAATGGCGGCGCGGCTGACACTCCGCTCATCGAGAACATCCAAGCCCTGGATGCCCGGTGGGAACGGCCCCAAGACGGGGACGGCAACGGTGAATTTGTATTGCGGGGCATCAAGGGCGACTCCTGCGCGCCGGACAGTTACGAACCGTATGAAATCACGCTGGGCCCGAACACGGCGCAGGCATTCGCGCCCGAGGGCGGACGCCCCACGAACAAGGCGTTTCCCTGCTACAATCTCGCGATGCCCGGCGGCGGCGTAATACTGGCCGTCGGCTGGCCGGGACAATGGGCGGCGAGCTTCACCCGCGACGGGGAAAGGGGCCTTCAGATCGCGGCCGGCCAGCAGTTGACGCACCTGCGGCTGAAACCCGGCGAGGAGATTCGCACGCCGCTGGTGGCGCTGCTGTTCTGGAAGGGCTCCGACCCCGCGCGGGCGCAAAATCTCTGGCGGCGATGGATGCTGGCGCACAACACGCCCAAGCCGGCCGGAAAGCCGATGCCGCCGATACTCATCATGTGCACCACGGATTTTTATCCGGGCCTGCAAAGCAACGCGGCGGATGAGATCAAATACGCCGAGGCCTATATTAACGCTGGTGTGAAGCTCGACTATTGGGTAATTGACGCCGGGTGGTACCCGTGCGACGGTCCCGGTTGGCCGAAAGTCGGCACTTGGGAACTCGACCCCGGCCGATATCCGAAAGGCATGAAGGGGGTCTCCGACTACCTGCACTCCAAGGGTGTGGGATTCAGCGTGTGGTTTGAACCCGAGCGCGTCTCCCCCGACACGTGGCTGGCGAACACGCATCCCGAATGGCTTTTCAGCGGGAAGAATACCGGATCGGACGTGAGTCTGCTGAACCTCGGCAACACGGAGGCCCGTCAATGGCTCACCGGGCATGTCGATCAAATGCTGACGGAGCAGGGGATAGACCTCTATCGTCAGGATTTCAACATGGACCCGCTGGCCTTCTGGCGGAGCGGTGACGAACCTGACCGGCAGGGCATGAGCGAAAACCTGCACGTGCAGGGTTACCTGGCCTATTGGGATGAATTGATCCGGCGTCATCCCGGCATGCCCATTGACAGTTGCGCCAGCGGGGGACGCCGCAACGACCTCGAAACCCTCCGCCGCGGCCTTCCGTTGCTCCGCAGCGATTACCTTGGCGAACCCAAGTACACGCAGCAATGCCAGACCTACGGTTTGGCCCAGTGGATTCCGTACTTTGGAAGCGGCGCGCCCGACAGGGATGACTACACCGCCCGGAGTCTCTGGTGTCCGCGGTTCGCCCTCGCCCGTTCGGCGCCGAGACAGGAGGGACTCGATTGGACGGACTATCTGCGCATGGTCAAGGAGTGGCGCTCGGTGAGCGACTATCTGCTGGGCGATTTCTATCCGCTGACGCCCTGCAGCCTGGAAGACGCTGTTTGGATGGTTTGGCAGTTTGACTGCCCGGAACGCGGCGAAGGCATGGTGCAGGCGTTTCGCCGGACGAACAGCGCGGACGAATCCTTCTGTGCGAAGCTTCACGGCGTGGAGGCCGACACCCTGTATACCCTGACAAACCTCGATACTGGCCCCATGACGGAAACGACCGGCGGGGAACTCGCCACCCGGGGCATCGCAATCGCCTTGCATGACAAACCCGGGTCAGCCGTGATCGTCTACCGGAAAAAGCCGTGACCAAACCGCACCGGTCCGCAAGTTCACCGGGAGAAATTCAGAAACACCCGTTGGGCGGCCCTGATTCTTCCCGGGCCTATTTTGCCCAGATCACCCGGTCGATGAGAGGCATGTATTCCGACCATTCCTGGCCGCGGCTTTTGGTTTCACGGATGATGCGTGTGAACGCCTCGGTCTGGGCGTCGAGGTTGTCTATATGGTGGAGGGCGATGGCTTCGAGGGTCTTCGGCGTGACGGGCGATCCGTTCTGTATTTCCCCGTGGTGGGACAGGATGCAGTGGAGCAGTTGCAGGCGGAGCTTTTCGGGAAATCCCTCTATGCCGGCCATTTTCTTCTGCGCCATGTCGCAGCCGATCTGGAGGTGCCCCAGCAGTTTTCCCTCGTTGGTGTAGTCCACCACGAGATCGTGGGTCATCTCGTCGAACTTGCCGATGTCGTGAACAAAGACGCCCGCCAGAAGCACGTCGCGGTCGATGTCGGGGAAGAGTTCGCACAGGGTCAGGGCCAGGCGCGCCATTTCGTAACAGTGGCGGGCCAGTCCGCCCATGAATTCATGGTGCCATTTTTTGGCGGCGGCGGCGGCGGTAAAGCGTTCCTCAAACCCCGGCTCGTTCCAGAAGGCGGCCAGAAGCTGCTTTATCCAGGGATTCTCTACCGTGTCAAGTATTTCGCGCAGCAGTTTGACGTTTTCGGCCGCGTTTCCGTTGCTTTGCACGAGGTCTTCCATGGCGAACTCGCCCTCGCGCAGGGGAAGGACCTGCTCGACGCGCACCTGCAGCCGGTTCTGGTAGGACGCGACCTGGCCGCGCAGGCTGACCACGTCGCCCACCTCGAAAAGCCGGGCCACGTCGGCGGCGGCATTCCAGAGAATCCCCCCGATTTCGCCGGTGCGGTCGCGAAACACCAGCCCCAGGAACTTGCCGCCGTCCTGCTTGGTGCGCAGGTCCTTGCGGACCGCAACGAAGTAGTCGTTGACGCGGTCGCCATCCTGAAGCATGTTTACAAACTGGCTTTTCATGAGACCACTCCGCGGGAGGGGGAAAGCGGGCCAATCAGCCCAACCCCTCGCCGGTTTCCTTTTCCACATCTTTGCGGATTTCTTCGTGTTTCTTTTCGCGGTCCTGCTCGCGTTTTTCGTCTTCCGGAGAGGGAGCGGGCGCGGCCTCTTCTTTCTCTTCCGTGGCCGCGGGATCGGGCACCGAAAAGAGGAACACGCGCTGCTCCAGGCTGGCCAGGCCTTCGAAGGCACCCCAATGCACCGCATAGGTCCCGGGTTCGAGCATCGCCGAGGGGATCAATTCAACGAGCAGCCGGTCGGGCTCGTCGAGCGGGCGTTCAACGAGCGGTATGTCCGTATCGGGCACCCACACTGTTTCGCTGTAGGACTGCGGCAGCACGGGAGCGCCCGCCGCGGGCGGCGGGGGCGGGGGTTGCGATGAGGCGCGCACCTGGCGCACCCGGGTCAGGTGGGCGTCGTAGGGCGGCAGTTTGTGCGCGATCAGTCTCGGCGCGCCGGCGGCAGCCTCCGTGCCGCCGAAGGGGGCCATGGCCATGGTCTTCGGCATGACGGGCGTGCCGATGACCGCGTCGCCTTTTTCCACATGGTAGCGGTTGGGACGCGGATGGTCGAGTTCCTTGAAACGCATCTGTTCGAGCAGAAAGACGCCCTCGGTGGGCGGCAGTGCCCAAAGCCTGGTTTCGGGAACTTCCATTTTGCCCTGTCCGGCGCTGATTTCGCTGACTGCGGGCGTGTAGCCGGTCTTTACGAATTCAAGCCGGGCGTGTTCCCTCGGACCATGCACGCTGAAACGGCCGAGTGCGTTGGTGATAACGGAGGATTCCGTGCCGGCGACGCTGACGGCCACTCCCGGAAGGGTTTCTCCGTTCATGTCGAGCACGGTACCGCGCAGCAGCGCCTCCTGACGGCAACCCGCCAGCAGGAGTGCCGCCGTAATGAACGCAAACGCGCGCGTCCGAAACCTCTTTGCTACGCTTCGTTGCATGCCGCCATAAACGCGGCGTTGACGGCCGCGCTTTCCATGGAATCCCCCTGGGATTCGTCTTGTTCCACAATGAACCAGCGCGCCCCGGCCGCTTTGGCCGCGGGCAGCACGCTGCTCCAGTCCATGATACCGCGTCCAAGTTCGGTGAGTACAGGTCCCGCACTCCCGGCACCAGCCCGGTAATCCTTCACGTGGACCATCGCCACCCTCCCCGCGTAGCGCGCAAGCAGGGCCACCGTATCGGCACCACCGACGGTGGACCAGCAGGTGTCGAGCTGGAGTGCCAGATGGCCGGGGGCGCTGTTGGCGTAAATGAGGTCAAATATGGTCCCGCCGCCGAGCATTTGAAATTCGTGGCTGTGGTTGTGGTAGGAAAGCTGAATGCCCCGCGCGCGGAGCAGCGCCCCGGCGGCATCCATGGCCCGCGCCGCCGCCACCCACGCATCGTGATCGGGACACAGGTCGGGGCCCAGCCAGGGAACCACCACATCCACAATGCCAAAGGTTTCGGCCATGCCCGCCGCCGCCCCGGGATCACCGATCAGCTCCGTGTATCCGTAATGCATGCTCACGGCCCGAAGACCGGCGGCGTCCAGCATCGCCCGCAGCGCGCCGGGCGCGAGTCCGCAGGTGCCCGCCAGTTCGACGCAGTCGAACCCGGCGGCTTTCACCGCGTCCAGTGCCCCGGCAACATTGCCTTCGAATTTGTCCCGTACCGAATAGAGCTGCAACCCATAGGGGTATTTCATGCCATGTCCCTTTCCCAACGGCCCAAAAGCTGGCGCGGACACGGTCCGGCACCCGTGAGTATGAATGACGCGGGGGCCGGAGGGGTTCCCAATGCATACAAACCGCCCCGCAGCGCACCACAACAATAACAACGGAGCAGCGCGGCCCCAAGGCCGCGCTGCCCCGCGCAAATCGGGCCGACCCCCGGGCGGGCCGCAAAAATTACTCTTCGGGCTTGTACTCGCCCAAGCCCACCAGCTCGATGCGGGCCATTTCGCTGCCGTCGCCGACGCGGTTGCCCAGGCGCATAATGCGCGTGTAGCCGCCGGGACGGGCCGCGAACGCGGGGCCAATCGTGGTGAACAGCTTGCGGACGACATCCTCGTCGCGCAACGCGGCGAAGGCCTGCCGCCGGTGGGCGACCGAATCGACCTTGGCGAGTGTGATGAGCGGCTCGGCAAACTTGCGCAGTTCCTTCGCCTTGAAAACGCCGGTGCTGATGGCGTCGTGGCGGAACAGCGAAACTGCCAATGCCTTCATCGTGGCTTTGCGGTGGGACATGTCGCGGCCAAGCCGGCGTCCTGCTCTATTGTGGCGCATGGGTGTTATTCCTCATCCATGTCGTCGGAATCGTCCGAATCGACTTCGTCGTCAATGTTATAGAGTTCCTCAACCGGATCCACAGGGATCGGCGCGCCCATCGCGCCGGCCGCGCCGACATTCATGCCCAGCGACAGGCCCAGTTCCTCGAGTTTGCTCTGGATTTCCTTGAGTGACTGCTTTCCAAAATTGTGGAAAGAAAGCAGTTCCGTTTCCGTCCGCGCCACAAGCTGCCCCAGGGTGCCGATCCCGGCGGATTTCAGACAGTTGGCCGAGCGGACGCTCAGCTCAATCTCCGAAATCGGCTTGCCCAGCAGCGTCATCAGCTCGGAGTTTTCGCCGTCGAGTTCGATTCCGCCCGCGGGACTTTCGCGGTCATCCTGAAGGAAGATGTTGAAGTGGCTGATAAGCAGCGCGGCCGCCTCGGTCAGCGCATTCTGGGGCGTGATTGAACCGTTGGTCCACACGTCGAAAATGAGCCGGTCAAAGTCGGTCATCTGGCCGACGCGGGCGTCTTCAATCTGGAAATTGACCTTGGTCACCGGCGAAAAGCTGGCGTCCAGATAGATGGTCCCAAGCGGGGCGTGCTCCAGTTCAAACTGGTCCGCAGTCACGTAGCCGCGGCCCTTGGCCACCTTGATCTCCATCTGAACTTTGGTCGTCTTGGAGGTGGCGGTGAACACAACGTGGTCGGGGTTGAACACGTCGATGTCCTGTCCGGCGAACAGCTTGGCCGTGGTGACCGGACCTTCGCCCTCGTGCTTGAACGTGAAGATGACCGAGTCCTTGTTGTTCAGCCGGATCTGGCACTTCTTCAGATTGAGCACAACGTCGGTCACATCCTCGAACACGCCCGGAATGGCGGCGAACTCGTGGTGTATGTCTTCAAAGCGGATTGCGGTCACCGCGCTGCCCTCGAGAGAGGCCAGCAGCACGCGCCGCAGGGAATTGCCGACGGTCGTGCCGTAGCCGCGCTCGAAGGGTTCCACCACGATGTGCGCGTAGTTTTCGCCTGAGGTTTCCTCAAACTTGACCGACTTCGGTATGGTAAATTCTTTGCTGATCATCAGTTCACGCCTTTCACGCTCGGGCCCCAGCCATGGCGCGCGGGATCACCGGCGCCGTTCGGGTACGTCACGGTGCCGTGATGCCCCGTGACGGACCGCGTCATCAGACGCGCCGCCGCTTCGGTGCGCGGCAACCGTTGTGCGGGATGCGCGTCACGTCGCGAATGAGCGTGACATTCAGTCCGCAGGCCTGGATGGCGCGGATGGCCGATTCGCGGCCGGCGCCGGGTCCGTTCACATACGCACGCACCTCGCGCAGGCCCAAATCAAGGGCCTTGCGCCCCGCCTGCTCGGCCGCCACCTGCGCCGCGAAAGCGGTGCTCTTGCGCGACCCGGCAAATCCCGCCTGGCCCGCGCTGGACCAGGAGACCACGTTGCCCTGCATGTCCGTAATAGAGATGATCGTGTTGTTGAACGTCGCCTGGATGTGGGCCACCCCGGACGTCACGTTCAAGGCCAGCTTGCGCTTCTTGACCTTCGCCTTACGCTTTTCCTTTGCCACGTTCCCTGGTCTCCTTGCGCACCGTTTCGGTGCCCAGATGGGTCACGCCGCGGCGGGCGCCCCGGTTCGCGGGGGCGCCGCCACGCGCTGTGCTATGCTATTTCTTCTTGACGACTGCAAGACGGCGCGGCCCCTTGCGGGTGCGCGCGTTGGTGGAGGTCCGCTGTCCATGCACGGGCAGGCCGCGCTTGTGGCGCTGTCCGCGGTAGCTGTTAATGTCCATGAGCCGCTTGATGTTGACACCCACCTCGCGCCTCAGGTCACCCTCAACTTTGTAGTCGTTCTGGATGGCCGCCGCCAGCATCGATGCCTGCTCGTCGGTCAGGTCACGGACCCGCAGGTCGGGGTC
>CAZOMH010000135.1:0-9168 GCA_964580415.1 uncultured Nitrospirales bacterium | reverse complement strand
GCCGCCATTCGAGGCCGCTCATCAGGCCGAGCCGCTCGCGCAGCCGGCGTGCGGAGTCTTTTTCCAGCGTTCCGCCCGAAGAAGGTTGCGAAGCGGCGGGGACCGGACGGGGAACCACCGGGGGTTCTTCTGCGCGCTTCTTGGCGTAGTCGGTGCCAGTCATCAGGCCGAGCTTTTCGAAAAGGGCTTTCTTTTTGTCGTCATCGGGGGTCATTGCATGTTTCCCGCTCCGCAAATTTCTTGGGTTGGCGGACATTCTTTGTCCCCCCTGGAGGGGGGTGGCCCGAAGGGCCGGGGGGTGTATTCCCGCACATAGAGCTGGAATGTCCCTGCTTCGAGAATTGGGGCTATGGGGGAGGGATATACACCCCCCGTCCCGCCTGCGGCGGGGCTTCCCCCCTCCAGGGGGGACAAAAGACAGCGCGCTTTCGGGTCCTGAACATGGCCCCGGCGAAGAATAGCGGCGGCATGGCCGCACGCACTCCAAAATGTAGGACAGCCGCCCTCGGCTGTCGGCGTGTGGCAGCCGCCCTCGGCTGTCGGCGTGTGGCAGCCGCCCTCGGCTGTCAGCGTGTGGCAGCCGCCCTCGGCTGTAAGCGTGTGGCAACCGCCAAAGGGGCGACGGGCAGGGCCGCCTGTTGAGAATCGACAGGCGGGGGCGCCTGTCCTACACATTTCGTGCGCCTCCGGAGCGGGCGGCGACGGCGAGCGTGAGCGCGCCCTGTTTGCCGTAGCCGCCGGTTTCTATGGCCGGTCCGACGCAGCTTGGGCACCCTTCCTTGCAGGGACAGCCCGACAGCAGCGCAATGGCCGCATTCAGCAGCCGATCATGATGGGTAAACAGCTTGTCGCTGAAGCCCACGCCGCCGGGGTAGGTTTCATACAGGAAGACGGTCGGCTTTTCCGATTCGGGGGCCTTCAGCATGGCGTGCGCCCGGATGTCGCCCAAATCACAGAGCACATGCACCGGCGATACCTGGCGCAGCGCGTTGGCGAGCCCGTGCAGGGCGGAGGCCAACTGTTCCTTGCCAATGTCAAAGCGTTCCGCCGCGTCCTCGGGGAATTCCACCCAGTACGCCGTCGTATGCATGGTCTGTTCGGGCAGGTGAATCTCGCCCCAGCCCACGTTCTCGTGCGTGCCGAACTTGATCTTCTTGTAGATCGTCGGCAGCCATGTCACGCTCAGTTCTCCCGTGCAGCGCTGTCCGTCGGCGGTCGGTTCTTCGCGGAAACGGTCCAGCACTTTCAGGTCCACCTTCATTTCCGCATCGGTGTAGTAGTCCACCTCGACGGGCCGGGCGTAGGCCTTTTTGTCGTCCAAATCGAGTTTGTCAATCGTGTACTGGCGGCTTTCATGCAGGTAGATGGCGTTCTGGTACACCTCCACGGGCGCGGCAAAACAGTCCACTTCGCCTATGACCCGCCCGTTGTCGGTCGTGTCCAGAATGACCACATTGCCCGGCGCGGCGGTGCGCAGGCTGAGTTCCGAGGCCGGATAGGTTTCGGCGCTCCAATGCCACTTGTCCCGCACCCTGCGCAGCACCCGGCACTCGGCCAGATAGTCCAGCAGTTCCTCCGTCGAGTGCGGGTCGAGTCCGAAACTGTCCCCCCGCGCAAAGGGCAGTTCAAAGGCGGCGCACTTGATGTGGCCCGACAGAATGATCAGATTGTTCGGGTCCACGGTCCCGCTTTCGGGCGTCTGCCCAAAGAAGTATTCCGGGTGGGCGATGATGTACTGGTCCAGCGGCGCGCTTGAAGCCACCAGCACCACCAGCGCCACGGTGTTGCGCCGCCCCGCCCGGCCTGCCTGCTGCCAGGTGCTCGCCACGCTTCCGGCGTAGCCCGTCATGATGCACACGTCCAGCGATCCGATATCGATGCCCAGTTCGAGCGCGTTCGTGCTGACCACGCACATCACCTTGCCCTCGCGAAGCCCCTGCTCGATTTCGCGCCGTTCGGTGGGCAGATAGCCGCCGCGGTAGCCCCGCACGAGCTTGTCGCTTTTGCCCATTCGGCGGACGGCCTCCTTGAGGTAGGTCGTCAGAATTTCCACGCGCAACCTGCTTCGGGCGAACACAATGGACTGAACATCGCGCGACAGCAGGTGGGCCGCCAGCTGGCTGGCCCGCTTTACCGACGAGGCGCGGATGCCCAGTTCGGCATTCACCACGGGCGGGTTGTAGAAAAGGAAGTGTTTCTCCCCCGCCGGTGCGCCGTTGTCGTCCACAAGATGCACCGGCGCCTCGATGATCTTCTCGGCCATCTCCTTCGGATTGGCGATGGTGGCGCTGCAGCAGACGAATTGGGGATGGGCCCCGTAGAAGGCGCATATCCGCTTGAGCCGACGCACCACGTTGGCCAGGTGGCTGCCAAAAACACCCCGGTAATGGTGAATCTCGTCGATGACCACGAATTCCAGATTCTCGAAGAGCCGAATCCAGATGGTGTGGTGGGGCAGTATCCCCGCGTGCAGCATGTCCGGATTGGTCACCACGATATGCCCCGCGTTGCGCACCGCCTTGCGGGCATTTGACGGGGTGTCTCCGTCAAAGGTGTAGGTGCCTATTTTAACGTCCAGCGTCTGGATGGTCGAGGTCAGCTCCTTGACCTGGTCCTGTCCCAGCGCCTTGGTGGGGAACAGGTAGAGCGCCCGTGCATTGGGGTTCACCAGCAGCCGGTTCAACACGGGCAGGTTGTAGCACAGCGTCTTTCCCGAGGCCGTCGGCGTCACGACGCAGACATTCTCCCCCCGGAACACAGCCCCCACGGCTTCCGCCTGGTGGCTGTACAGGTTCATTATCCCGCGCCGCGCCAGTCCCTCCCGCAGTTCCGGCAGCACTTCGGGCGGATAATCACCGTACCGCGCGGGGCGGGGCGGCAGGGTTTTCCATGCCGTCAGATTCCAGCGAAAATCGCCGTCCTGCCTGAGTCGGTCAATCATCTGTGCGACATTCATGGGTCCGGTTCCTGTGTCCGAATATCTGAATATACCATCAGTGGTATGGCAATGCAATCCTTTTCACTTCCCGGCACTATCGAAGATCGACAACGTACCGTTTTGCCGCAGTCAAATCCCTCCGGAATAGGGAAGAAATCAGAAACGTTGATTTAAAAACCGGAATGGCGTATATCTATATTGTCTTAGTCTGCAAACTGTAAAATTAGAGGAGATTATCGGTAAAAGTGTGATATACTCTTGGCGGTTGGATGTGCAGGCAGTAGTATTTATAATCGACCGTGTTGGTATGTGTGCAGTTATGGGGGCGTGCGGGGGGAGAGCAACTTGATGCCGGATAGAAGCAGGCGGCATTGGCGCATGACAAAGGCGAGTGATGCAGAATCCCAAAAAGAAAGCCCTGATTGTTGAGGGAGACCGCCTGAGCGGTCGCGAAGCGGCGGATGTTCTCAGCAATGCCGGTTTCGAAACTTTTGAAGTCCTGGTTCATGAAGACCCGCTGATGTGCGCTGAACAGCAAGAGCCGAGCGTCATCATTCTTGACATGGCATCGCCGGGAATGGACGGGTTTGCCATTTTCAGAATGCTGCGCGAGTCACACGAATGCGGAACGATTCCCATCATCGCGCTGATCGACGGCAACCCGGCCAATGGGGTCTCTTACACACAGGATGATTTCGAAGCCGCGTTCGACGTGCCCGGACCGGAAGCAATCATTGAAAAACCCATTGATGCACGGTTCTTTATCACCTCCGTGATGGGCGTGCTGGGCTAATCCCCTCCGTGCCCCCGCCCCTGCGGCCAATGCCGCCGCACAAATGCCGCCGCCTCCTCTTTCGTCGTGACAGTCCCCTCCAGTTGGGCCTCTTCAACGGCACCCAGTATCGTTGAAAACCGCGGCCCCGCCGGATAACCCAAGGCAAGCAGATCACGACCGTTGAAGAGACGGGCGGGACGGGGCGTATCGGCCGGCAAGGAGGAGCGGTACCGTTCCACCCAGGCGATGCCTTCCACATCGCCGTGACTGGACTGGCAGTCGAGACGGCACAGTTCCAGCAGTTCATCAAAGCCGGGTTCCGTCACGAAAAGCCGTCGTTTCCCCTCGCGCATGCCGGGAACGGCGGCAACCCGCATGTGATTTTCCACCAGCCAGACAATGCGGTCGCTTTCCTGGTTTGAAAAGCGCAGCCGCTGCACAATGGCCCGGGCCATATGGGCGCCGGCCTTGTCGTGCAGGTTAAAGCGGATACGATCCTCGAAGGTCTGGGTTGCGGGCTTGCCCACGTCGTGGAGCAGCACGCCCATCGCCAGGGCCGGCGCGCATCCCGGAGAAAGCAGGTCCAGCATCAGCGCCGTATGGGCAAACACGTCCCCCTCCGGATGGAATTCGGGCGGCTGTTCGACGCCTTTCATCGCCTGCACCTCGGGCAGCACCACGCCCAAAAGTCCCGTTTCTTCCATCAGGCGCAAGGCGGCACCCGCCCGGCCCCCGGCAAGCATTCTGACCAGTTCATCGCGAACGCGCTCGGCGCTTGCGCCGCTGTAGAGTTGAGCCGCCTCGGCGACGACCGCCGCGCGGGTGGCGGGGTCCAGCGAGAACCCCGTCCGCGCGGCAAAGCGCACGGCGCGCAGCAGCCGCAGGCGGTCTTCCCGGAACCGCGCAAGGGGCTCTCCCACGGCGCGGACCAAACGGCGGGCAAGGTCTTCCCTTCCGCCAACGAAGTCAATCACCTCATCCCGCCCGGGGTCCAGGAACATGGCATTAATGGTGAAATCACGGCGGGCCGCGTCCTCCTCTTCCGCGCAAAAGGCGACCTCCGCCGGGCGGCGGCCGTCAAGGTACGGGCCGTCCGAACGGAATGTGGCGACCTCGAAAAGCCCTTCCGGGCAAATGACCAGCACCACGCCAAACGCGGCGCCAACAGGCGCCGTCCGCGGGAAGAGCGCCATCACCTGTTCGGGAAGCGCGCTGGTGGCAATGTCGTAGTCTTTGGGCGGCACCCCCATGAGCAGGTCCCGCACGCATCCCCCGGCGAACAATGCCCGGAATCCGGCGCGGCGCAGCGTCGCGCAAAGCTCCCGCGCAACACCTTCCCTTGGGTCCGGTTCAGGCGCCATCATGGCCGTTGTCATCCCGGAGCCTCCGCAGAAATCCCGCACGGAGCCGCAGGGCCGCCATGGCGCCGACAATCACCAGCGCAACAACCGTCTCGATCCCCGGGGCCATGCCCCGTACACCGGCAAAAGAAAGCACGGGGACGCACAGCAGGAGCAAAACCGCCAGACGTCCGTACGCACGGATGCCGCATGAACAACCAAGATACACGAACAGCAGCGCAACCGCCGACAGGCTCCAGCCGAGCACCGCGCCACGGACTGCCGCAAAGAGCCCCGTTCCCGCCACCCCCACCGCAACCAGACACAGCAGCAAGCGGATGGCCTCGGCCAACCGGTTCGGCGCGGCACCGCCGCCCGGAAACAGCCGTGCGGCCAGCCGCTCGGCCGCCACAAGCAGGAGAATTAGCGCAGCCGTTCCGGGAACAAATCCGCTGTCGACGGGCACGTCATACAGTGACGGAACGGCCAGGAATCCAAACTCAACCGTTCCCGCGCCGAGACAGAACAGGGCACCCAGTGTCAGTCCGTCCAACCGCAGGAGCCGGGACGGCGCAAGCGCCGGCAGACCCACCGCGGCCATGGCCGCAGGCACATACGCCGGAGGAACCATGTCCACCAGCAGGGTGTATATCAGATAGGCCGCGGCAAGGAAAGGCAGCGCCACCAGGGTGTAGTGGTCCCATTCGGCGGTGGAAGAATGAAAACGGCGCAGATAGCGCTCCCATACAGCGGCCCCGGCAAGCGTAAACGCGGCAAGTCCCGCCGTGTTTCCCGCAAAGTCCGGCTGCGCAACGAATCCGGGCAGCCTTTGCCACAGGAAAACGTGATAGCACAGGTGCGCCGGAACCAGAAGCAGCATGCCCGCCACACCGATTTGCGGGGTAAACAGCACCAGTCCCAGCCCGACCATTCCCAGGGACTGGGCGCCAAGCACGAAGGGCAGGGCGGTATCGGCCCCCCGGTCGAGCACAGTAATGGCCAGCAGCAACAATCCCGCCATGGCCGCGCGCGCCATGGCTTTGGTGGGATGCGCCTGCCTGCATGGACCGCCGGGAAAACATTTTTCGTGCAGCGTGGCCGCAAAACAGAGAAAGAACATGGTCCCAAAGGCATTGAGCCAGTTGGCGGGAAGCGTCACGGGCCCCACGGCGACCTGCCGGCCGAGTTGCAGCCTGAACAGGCAAAATCCGAAGGCGGCCATCGCGGAGACCACTTCCAGCCGCCGCAAAAGGACAGAACCGGACTGGCGGAAAACAAGCACCAGCACGGCGGAACCGGCGGCCAGCGCCGGGGCAAAGAACTCGTCCGGCAGGCCGGACCACATTCCCAGGACAGCGGCAATCATGGCAACCGTGGACAGGCAGGCCATGATGAGGGTTGCCGACGGCCGCCACCGGTGCGATATGCCGGCGAGCACTGCAAACAGCACCGCCGTGACCACCATACCGAGGGGATGTGCCGCGCCGCGGGCGCTTTCAAGCGCCGCCGAAACGACCGCCACGCAGAGGAGGCTGTTCACGAACACAAAGAGCGCCGCGTTGCGCACTCTCGCACCGCCCCTGACGGTGTACCGCAGGGCGGCGAGATTCGGGAGCGACTGGACGAGCAACAGCGCGGCAAGGCCGCGCGCCGGCGAGGCCGTTGCGGGCGCCAACGCCAGCGGCAGCGCCAACTGCGCAAAGACCGCCGCACCCGCCGCCCATATTGGAAAGGTCCCCAATCGGGGACCCGCGAGCGCCAGTACGCAAAAACACAGCAAAAGCGCCATGTCCGGGCCAAGGCCGGGAAAACCGATGCCGGGGACCGCGCCAAGGCAGGCCAGCAGGGGGACAACACCAAAGGTTGCCTCGCTTTCCCTCCACCGCACCGCGACAGCCGCAGCGGCGACCAGGCACAACATGCCCACGCGCAGCACCGTGGAAGGATGGGCGGCAAGCAGGCCAAGACCGGAGATGAACCCGGCACCCAACCCGCAGGCAAGCACCCCCTGCGCGCCCAGGCGGCCGGGTTCGGCCTGGCACAGTCCCCATCCGAGCAACAGCAGCGAAAGCGCACCCCCTCCTGCCTGGACAAGGGAATTGCCCGTATTGCGGGCGGCAACATAGAAACCGGCGACAAAGGCCGCCACGGCAAGGGTGACCGCAACCTGGCCCAACCAGTAGAAGGACGGCGGCGGTTCCAACGACCGGGCCGAAGCGGCCCCGGCGCACGCCCCGGACGACGGAACGTCATGCGCCGCCGCATCCCGTTGGGAGAGCGCCCCGCGCAGCCTTTCCAGCTCCGCTTCGAGTGCCTCAATATGCCTGTTTGAATCGGCCATGCAACGCTTTCATCGCCATTGACAACACAACGAGCCGGGCACCAAGGGATTTCCTTTGCGCCCGGACCGCACAGCATTCTATGCCCCGCGTGCGGAGGGATTCCATGCAGGTCCCCGGGACAACCCCGAACCCTTGGGAGAAAACGACCGGCGGCGGCATGTCATCCGCGCTGGGCGGCCTGTTCCAGCACCACCTGCCAAATCTCTTTGACACCCCTGTTTGTGATGGTCGAGGAAGCCACCACAAGCGCGTCCTCCCCGAGTTCCAGCACTTTGCGCATGGTGCGGAGACTGTTTTGAAGCTGGTTGTTCGAGAGTTTGTCCGCCTTTGTGGCCACGATTAGCGTGGGCACGGCGTTTTCCTCGAGCATGCCCAACATTCCCATATCGGCATCGGACGGGGCATGGCGGGCATCGAGCAGCAGTACGGCAAGGCGCAACTCTTCACGTCCGGACAGGTAGGCGTGCATCAGGCGGTTCCACGCATTCTTTATGGCCTTGGGGACTTTGGCAAATCCATAGCCGGGAAGATCGACCAGGTAGTAACGCCGGTCAATCTCGAAGAAATTAATGCACTGGGTTTTTCCGGGAGTGGAACTGGTGCGGGCCATTTCCTGCCGTCCCAGCAGGGCATTGAGGAGGGATGACTTGCCCACATTGGACCGTCCGATAAAGGCAATCTCCGGCTTTCCGTCTCTGGGGAAGTGGGCCGGGTCCATGGCGCTTCGCAGGAACTTTGCGGATTCGGGGCGCATCATGGCTTGGCACTCCGGCGCTTTGCAGGCGGCTTCCTGGCTGCCGCTTTCCGGCCTTTGGCCGGTTTCACGGGCCCGGCGGGAGAAAATGCAATCTTCAAAGCGTCTTCAACCGTGTCCACGAGGTGGAAATGAATCTCGTCGCGTATCTCCCTGGGCAGGTCGGGGAAGTCTTTCTCGTTTTCTTTGGGCAGGATGATCCGGGTAATTCCGGCGCGCCGTGCGGCGAGCACCTTTTCCTTGATGCCTCCCACGGGAAGGACCCGTCCGCGCAGGGTGATCTCGCCGGTCATGGAGAGCGCCGCCATGGGGGCCTTGTCGGAGAGTGCGGAAAGCATCGAGACTATCATGGCCACGCCGGCCGAAGGCCCGTCCTTCGGAATGGCGCCTTCCGGCACATGGACATGCATGTCCGATTTGCGGTGGAAGTCGGCGGCAATACCGAGCGCTTCCGCGTGCGCGCGGAGGTAGGTGTGGGCGGCGGTGGCCGATTCCTTCATCACATCGCCAAGCTGACCGGTTAGAATGAGTCCGCCCTTGCCGGGCATGATGCTGGTTTCGATGCGCAGAATGTCGCCGCCTGTCGGGGTCCATGCCATGCCGACGGAAACGCCGGTTTCCGCCTGCGCTTCCCGGTTGATGGCGGTATAGACAGGGGGGCCGAGAAATTCGAGGACCGCGGCGGCGTTCATTTTCGTGCGGCCCCTTGTCCTGCCTTTGGCCTCGACAATCCGCCGCGCCACCTTGCGCAGGATTCCCGCGATGTTGCGCTCCAGTTCGCGCACACCGGCCTCGCGGGTGTAGCGTTGAATAATCATGTCCAGGCCGGATGCCTCGAATTCGATGCGGGCGGCGCCGATGCCGTTTTCCCCGAGCTGCCTGGGAATGAGGAAACGCCGGGCAATCTGCACCTTTTCCTCAATGGTGTAGCCGGGCAGGCGGACAAGTTCCATGCGGTCGTGCAGCGCGTAGGGAATGTCGTACTCGCTGTTGGCGGTGGTGATGAAGAACACCTCGGA
>CAZOMH010000134.1:0-9213 GCA_964580415.1 uncultured Nitrospirales bacterium | reverse complement strand
CGCGCCTCGACGAAATCCTGGCACCTTTGGGGCAAGGATGCGGGCATTTTCCTGCGCAGCCCCGCCGGGTTGCAGGACGTGGCTGCCCATCTGCGCCGCTTCACCAAGGTCAGCGACAAGGCTGGCAAATGGGTGTTCTTCCGTTTCTGGGACCCGTTGGTGGCGCAGATCTATTTCGGCGGCATGGCCGACGATGCCGAGCGGATCGGCCAGATCTTCCGCCTGCCCACCGGTCAGCCGATGGAGATGATCGTCCAGACCGGCCCGCAGGAGGCCGTGCTGCTCGACGGTTCGCGCTCGCTCATCCGCTTCGGCGAACGCCTCAACATCCGCGGATCGAAGAAGGTGCGCGAGGCCGTGGAGAACGACACGGGCATCAACCACGATGTGCTGGAGGAGGTCATCCGCGAGCAGACACAGGGCCTCGGCTGCGAAGTTGTGGACGTCTGCATGGACTCGAACGTGGTGGACACGGTCGCGGCGCTGCGCGAGGTGGTCCACATCCAGACAACCGATTTTGCCGGCGCCATGTGCCTTGACTCGTTCCAGGTGGACGCACTGGCCGAGGCGGTCAAGGTGTACCCGGGCAGGCCCATCATCAACTCCATCTCCATGGAGGAGGCCTCGCCCGGCCTGCTCAAGATTGACGCCGTGCTGGAGGCCACCGCGGGGCACGACCCGCTCTACGTGGCGCTCTGCACCGGCCCCAAAGGCCCCGCCGCCACGGCGCAGGAGAAGCTGGACCTCTCCGCGCAAATCATCGGGCGCGCCCGGGACCGTTACGGCGTGTCCGCCGACCGCATTTTCGTGGACGTCAACGTGTTTCCCATCGGCTCCGAGTCCGTCGAGGGCATGAACTTCGCCGTGGAATCGCTGGAGGGCGTGCGCCTGGTCAAGGAGCGTTTCCCCGAAACGCACACGTCGCTGGGTGTGGGCAACCTGACCAACGGCCTTGCCAAGAAGCCCTACATGCGCACGGTGCTCACGTCGGTCTTCCTGGACGAGGCCCGCAAGCGGGGCCTCGACGCCGCCATCATCAACCCCAACCACTATGTGTTTGTCTCCGACCTGGACCCGGCCCATTACCGGCTCGGCCTGCGTGTCGTGCTGGAACGCGACATGGACGCCTTCGCCGAATTGGAGGGCATCGCCGCGCAGAAGGCCGGCGGCGCCGCGCCGCGCCGCGTTCTGTACGACGATCTGCCCGCCGAGGAGGCCGTCGTCCAGAAGATCAAGGACGGGCACAAGGAGCGCCAGCCCGGCTCGTTCACCTTCCGCAACCGCCGGTACGACTACCAGGACCGCATTGTCACGCAGGTGGCGGAGGCCATGGAACGCCATGCACCGCTCGACTTCATCAACAGCCACCTCATGCGGGCGATGCAGGACCTGGGCGACGGGTTCGGACGCGGCGAGGTGTCCCTGCCGCACCTGCTCAAATCGGCCGACGTCATGCGACAGGCCATGGGTTTCCTGGAAAAGTATATGCGCGACGAGGCGGGGATTGACGCGCATGCGAAGATTGAATACAAGGGAACAGTGGTTCTCGGCACGGTCTACCAGGATGTGCATTCCATCGGCAAGGACCTTGCCCGGACGCTGCTGGAGAACTACGGCTACCGGGTGATCGACCTGGGCACAATGACCCCCCTGCAGTCCTTCATCGACGCCGCCCGCGAGCACCATGCCGACGCCATCGGCATGTCGGCGCTGCTCGTGCAGACCTCCAACCACATGATTACGGTGTCGCGCATGATGCGGGAGCAGGGACTCGACCTGCCGATCCTCATCGGCGGGGCGCCCGTCAGCGACCGCCATGCGGCTTTCGTGGCAATGGCCGGCGGCGATGACACGGCAAACATGCGCGGCGACGTCTTCTACTGCCGCACCGCCATGGACGGCGTCAACGTGATGAACGCGATCAAGACGACCGTGCCCGGCCGGAGGGCGGAACTCTTTGAAACGAACCGCAGGAAACTGGCGCAACGCCACGCGCACGCCATGCAGCGGGCCGCCCGCGAAGAAGAACTGTTCGCCATCCTGCCGCACCGCGCGGTAAACCATGACGGTGTGACGCTGCCAACGGAACCCCGCTTCCGCGCCTGGCGCATCGAATACGATCTGCGCGACTTCGCGGAGCGCATTGACCGGAAAACGCTGTATGCGCTCAACTGGAAATTTGGCGGGACCGTCTCGCGCGAACGCACGCACACGACGGCCGCGGAATTGGACGCCCTCTTCGGCGAATGGGTGGACAAGGCGGCACGCAACGGATGGCTCAAGCCCCGGGGCGTGATGGGCCTTTTCTCCTGCTGGTCCGACGGGGAGGACGTCTGCGTGCTGGACCCCGACGACCCTTCGCGTGAAATTGCGCGGCTTACCTTCAACACGGTCATCGGCGCGGGCGGCGACGATCTGCTTTCGGGCGCGCAGTTCTTCGCGCCCCGCGGCTCCGCCGCAGGGCCCGGCGTGATCGGCCTGCAGATTACCACCAGCGGCCCCCAGGTGGATGCCTTCATTGAAACAATGAAGGCCGAAGGCGATTCCGAGTCCGCCCTCTTCCTGCAGGGCCTTTCGGACCGCATTGCCGAGGACATGGCCAACCACCTGAACGGGATGCAGCGCGACCTGCTGGGTGTGCATCCCAAAGCGGGACTTCGCTGGTCGCCCGGCTATCCGGGCATGCGCGACATCCAGATGAACCGGGTCATCCTTGAAACACTCGGCGCGGCCGCCCCGCTCGGGGTTGTTGTCACGTCCGCGGGTGAATTCAGCCCCACTGGAACCACGGCAGCCGCCGTAAGTTTTCATCCCGACGCCCGCTACAGTTGACACGGCCCCCCGCGGTCCGGCGGACCGGGGGAACCGTCCCCATGCGTTTTCAGGAACAGCCGGGAGTTCCGTTGCGTGCGGAACGCAGTTCCGCCTCGCGTGCGGCCACCAGTATCCGCCCCACCGATTTTCCCAGTCTGTAACTCGTCACGGGCTTGCCCAGAACCTCCGCCACACCGGCGGCGGCGGCGTCTTCCTCGCTGATGGCAAGACCCAGCCCCGTGACCAGCAGAACCGGAAAGTCCGGACGTATCCCGCGCACCCGGGCGGCCAGTTCCAGTCCGGTGCAGTGCGGCATGGTTTGGTCGGTGACCATTAGATCGAAGGCCGCCGGGTCCGCGCGGAACAATTCAAGCGCCTCCCGGGCGTCGGTAAGCGCCGTCGCCCTGTAGCCAAGACCGCCAAGAACGCGGGCGCCCAGCTTCGCCAGCACCTCCTCGTCGTCCACATAAAGAATCTTCTCCCCATGGCCCGCCAAAGGCGCCTCAACCGCCGCCCCCTGTTCTGGTGCCGTCATTTTCACGGGGGGAAACCACACCCGCACCGTGGTCCCCTTTGACGGTGCGCTCTGCAAATCGACGGCGCCTTCATGGCTTTTGACAATGCCGTGTACGATGGACAGCCCCAGCCCGGTTCCCTTGCCCTGCGGCTTGGTGGTGAAGAACGGGTCAAACGCGCGTTCCAGCGTGGCCTGTTCCATCCCGCATCCCGTGTCGCTTACGGTCATCAGGAGATGAGCGCCGGGGTGAAGGTTTGGCACCGCCGCAGCCTGCTCTTCTCCGACCATGACCGGGACAACCGAAAACGCAAGCACACCGCCCTCCTTCTCCATGGCGTGGTACGCATTTGTACACAGGTTCACAATAACCTGGTGCAACTGGGCCGGTTCGCCCATAACATAGTCACAGTTGTTGGCGATGTTCGACTGTATTTCTATGGTGGCCGGGAGCGTGGCCCGCATCAGGTTCAACGCCTCCTTTGCCAGGATGTCCAGCCGAAGCGGCAGGTGTTCCTGCTGCTCTTTTCTCCGGCCAAAACTCAGAATCTGGCGCACCAGTTCAGCCGCCCGCTGGCCCGCCGCCACCACCTGTTCCAGGTCCTGGGCTGTCTGGCTGCCGGGCACGGCGCCCAGCAGCGCCATCTGTGTGTAACCGATGATTGCCGAAAGGATGTTGTTGAAATCGTGGGCGACACCCTCCGCCAGCGTGCCAATCGCCTCCAGTTTCTGCGTCTGGCGCATCTTCGCCTCCAGGGCGATTTCCTTGGTAATGTCCCTGAGCAGAATAACGAGTTCGGTTGTCCGTCCCCGGTCGTCGCGTATCGGCGAGGCGGTTGCCTCCACCACGAGGCCGGTTCCATGAATGTCCGTGCCGCTGATGCGGCCGGTCCACGGAATGCCTGTTTCCGCGGTGTCCCGGAGTCTCTCTGCAAACTGCCCCTCGCCGGGGCTTATCACATGGGCAATGTGCCTGCCCAAAGCCGCATCGCGCGCGTGTCCGAACATCTGTTCAATGGCGGCGTTCACATAGCGCGTAATCCCCTCCGTGTCGGTGATAACGACCGCCTCGGCCGCGTGCTCGACCGCGGCGGCCAGGCGTCGGCGCTCATCGTCCGCCTGCCTGAGTTCGGTGACATCAAACATGGTTGAACGCGTCATCAGGAAAGCGCCGGTTTCATCCTTGATGGCTGTGGCGTTCAACAGTACGAAGAAAGTCGTGCCGTCCGCGCGGACCATTTCAACATCGAGCGCCTTTATCCATCCCTGCTCCTTGAAACGGGGATAGGCCTCGATGAAGGTCTGCCTGCTGCGCGGCGCAAGTATGTCGGCGAAGTTGAGCTTTCCGACAACGTCCTCCCTGGACCGCCCAATCCATCGCAGCTCCGTATCGTTTATCCGGATGAAACCGCCCTTGCCGTCAAGGGAGTGATACCCGCAGGGCGCATTGTTGTACAAGTCCTGCATTTCCCCGACCGCCGCGCGCAGATTCTTCCGGGCGTCCTCCAGTTGCCGTTCCATCTGGAGTTTGTGTGTCACCTCGCGAATGACCGCAGGCAGCATCGGGATCATGGCCGCGTCTTTAACCAGATAGTCGCTGGCGTTCAACTTCATCATCTCGACGGCAATGCGCTCGTCGCCGTAACCGGTCATGATCACAAAAGGCGCCCGGCATCCCTTTGCCCGAAGGGTTTCCACCAGTTCGCGCGCCGTCATGTCCGGCAGGGAATAGTCCAGCAGCAGCAGCAAATCCCGGTCTTGCGCCGTCTTTGCCGCCGCCTCCGCGCCGTTCATGGCCCCGTCGGTCGAAAAACCGGCCTTTTGCAGCGTCTTTTGGATCAGCCGGTTCAGACCGGCGTCGTCCTCAACCACCAGCACAGGAAACAGCTCCACGGGAGGTTCCTCCCCGCCGGGTGCCCGGTTGTCTGCCATGTCGTGTCTTTTCGCGGTCATGGAATGCATGCGTTTATCCTTGGTCACCGTTCACATCGGGCACCTCGATCACCATCAAGTAGAGCCCAAGCTGGCGAATCGCCGTAATGAACTTGTCGTAGTCCACCGGCTTGGTGATGTAGTTGTTGCAGCCGATTTCGTGGCACCGGGCCACTTCGCGGGGATCGTCCGTGGTGGTAATCATGATCACCGGGAGCTTGCGCAGTTCGGGATCGGCCTTCACCTGCCGCAGCACCTCCACCCCGTCCACCTTGGGCATGCGGATATCCAGCAGCAGCAGATAGCCCGCATGACGGTCACGGTGCGGGGGGGGACCGAGCCGGAAAAGGAAATCCAGCACCTCCTGCCCGTCCTTGAAACGAAGCATCGAATTGCTGACGCCTGAACGGCCCAGGTTCTTTCTGATCAGTGCCGCATGGCCCTCGTCATCCTCGGCGATCAGTATGGTCACTTCTTTGTTCATCAAGCGCTTTCCTTTCCTGTTCCTGTTTCGCCCGCGGCGGGCAGCACCACATAGAACCGGGCTCCGGCACCCGGCACCGATTCCACCCACACCCTGCCGTGCTGGCGGTCCAAAACGGTGCGCACGATGGTCAGCCCCAGGCCTTCCCCGGCGCTGTCATCCGGGTTAAGCCTGTGGTACAGGTCAAATATCTTCTTCTGGTGCTGTTCCGCTATGCCGATCCCGTTGTCCTCAATGCAGTAGACCGACTGCCCGTCCGCTCGGACGCCGGTAATGCGCACCATGCCGGGACGGGACGGATCAAGGTACTTCAGCGCATTGCCGAGCAGGTTCGAAAAGACCCGGCCTAACTGCGCCGCGTCGCCGAGGCAGGGGGGCAGATCGCCGATGGTCAGGTCCACGCCGGAGTCTTTGATCTGGAATTCGAAGTCCGCCGCCGTATCGGCCGCGAGTTGGTTCATATCGACGGGGCCGACCGAAAGCGTGACACGGCCCAGGCGGGACAGGCGCAGCAACCCCGCAATGAGCATGTCCATCTTCGCTATTCCCGAGAGAATATACCGAATCGATTCCGCCGCATCGTCGTCCAGCAGGTAATTCAGCCGCGTGCGCGCCTCTCCGGGCAGTTCAACACCGTCCAGAACATGCCGCAATTCGTCAAGCGCCATGCCCAACTCTGTGCTGAATCCCTGAACATTGACCAATGGTGACCGCAGATCGTGCGAGGCCACATAAACAACCTGCTCCAGTTCCTGGTTCTTTCGGGACAGTTCCTGGTTCGCCCGGGCGAGATCGGACTCCGCCCGTTTGCGCTCCGTGACATCGCGAATGATGCTCTGGTGAAAAGTCACTCCCCCCACCGTCATGGCATGGGTGCTGGCTTCCACCGGAAAAACGGAACCGTCCCGGCGGCGATGGACGGTCTCCACCATGACACCGTCATGCGGGGCGGCCCCGTGAACGGCCCCCGCGTGTTCACCGCCTGTCTCCGCACAGCGCAGGTCCCGCAATGTCATTGATTTCATTTCTTTGATCGACCGTCCGTACGCGGCGAGTGCCTTGTCATTGGCTTCCAGTATGTTCCCGTCCTGGTCGGTCAGCAGGATAATGTCGTTGGCATGCTTGTTGAGGAGAACATAGCGTTCGGCAAGCGCCTGGCGTTCATGTTCCATGGCCAGTTGCCGGCGCAGCCACAGATTGTCGCGGCGTCGTCCCAGGAATCCCACCCCCAGCGCCGCGGCAAGAATCAGGGCGGAAAAGACCAGCACCGTGTTCAGCGTCTGCCGCCGCACCGGTTCCCGGACCTCGTCCATGTCCACCTTTGCCACCATGAACCAGGGCGTGCCCGGAATCTTGCGAAGGGCCGCGAGTACCGGCACTTGACGGTAGTCCCTGCCTTCGACCACACCCTCCCTGCCCTGCACGGCCGACACTGCGGGCAAATTCATGTTCTGGCCCATCGGAAAACGCAGATTCAGTGCCGTATTCTCGCGGTGGCGCAATTCATTCAGATAGACGACCTCATTCCCTTCGCGTCGGACCAAAAGTGTCTCCGCCGTGAGCGTTCGCGCGGGCCATGACTGAACCAGTGGATAGAGGAGCTCATAGGGATTAATACGCACTTCCAGCGCGCCGACGGCCGTTCCTGACGCCCCGGCATCCCCCCCCACGGGAATCCAGAAGCTCAGATAGATGCCCTGCCGGGCATCCACGGCGGTGCCCGGATCACGGTGCAGGTCCGTGGTTACAACGTCGTGGCCGCGCAAGACCGCCTGGAAGTCCGGATCACCGGAGACCTCCGGGGTGGCGACGTTTTGAGGGGCCGACAGCCGCAAGGTTCCCCGCGCATCATAGAGAAAAACCTGGCAATGTTTGAGTTTCGCGTGGTTGTCGGCCCACGTCGCCATATTTTGGGCCGGTTCTGGAGAGTTGGGGTCCGTCAGGAACTGCACGATCCCCTTCTGGATGAACGGATTTGCAAGAACGATTTGGACATTGTTCAGCCGGTCCAGGTACCAGTTCTCTATTTGCCCCGCCTTGAGCTCGGCGATGGTGGACAGTTCTTTGCGTGCCGCCTCAAGCTGTCGTGCCGTCTGATGGCGGTCATAAGAATACCCTGTCAGCGCAAGTACTGCCGTCAGGCCGATAAAGACCAGCACAAGGCCGCCCCAAAACCGGCGTGGAACGGGAGGCGGAAACATGGCACCCGTGTCGGAATCGCCGGAGGAAGACGAATCTCTCCCGGGAGGAAAAGCGTTGTGCCCGCCTTGCGCCTTCTTCCTCATCGTCGGCATATCCGATCACCCACCGTTCGCACCTCACAACAGTCCATTATCAACCGCCCCGGGCAAGAGCCGCCTTTTCCCGCACCGGTCACGCGGGCCGAACATGCCGTTCGGTCCGCAAAGAACTTTGCTTACCATGAATATAATGTCACAGTCGGGCTGATTTGACAAGATGTTTATATTCAGGCGGATATGTTTGGATGCCGGAATTTTCGGAAAGGGGAACGGGAATGCCCGTCCATCCTGCGAAGATCATCAACAACCGCGGACCGTATATGGTGAAAGACGCAATATGGTTAAAGACGCATTTCCGGACTGCCCGGCATGCGGCAAAGCAACACCCGCCCGGGGGGCTGCCGCCCCCTGCTGCGGGGATGCCCGGTCGCGGTTTTGTTGATTCCCGTGGAAATTTGGGGGCCGCACAGGTATTATGTGCATTCGGTCAGTCCGCGACGCGGGCCTGACAGTGGTCATTCAAGGGCGGTATTTCATTGTCACGGACAGGAGGTTTGGGCACATGCAAGTTATTGACTGGGTGGTCTTCTTTGGATTCATTGGATCCGTAATCGGCATTGCGCTTTGGGGCAGCCGGGGCAAGCGCGGCGCGGAGGAGGACTATTTCCTGGCGGGCCGCAGTCTCGTCTGGCCGCTGATCGGCTTCTCGCTGATCGCGTCGAACATCAACACGGAGCATTTCGTGGGGATGGCGGGCACGGCGTTCCGCGAGGGCGGACCGGGCCTGGCCATCGGCAGCTATGAGTGGATGTCGGCCATCACCCTGGTGATCGTGGCATGGTTCTTCCTGCCCAAGTTCCTTTCGGCGGGCATCTACACCATGCCGGAGTTTTTGGAATACCGCTACGACAAGACCACGCGCACCCTCATGGCCGTCTACCTGATGATGGCCTACATGATCGTGCTGCTTTCCACCGTGCTGTATGCGGGCGCGATTGCCATGTGCGAAGTACTGGAAATCCCGTCCATGTTCCAGGCACAGTTTGGCATGGATCCGGAATCCGCGCTGAAGTGGTCCATGATCGCCGCGACCTGGGTCATTGGCGTCGTGGGCGGCGCCTACACAATTTACGGCGGTCTTGCGGCGGTGGTGTGGGCCGATCTGCTCCTGGGCACGGCGCTGCTGATCGGCGCGGGCATTGTGGGTTTCTTCGCGCTCCGGGTGCTGG
>CAZOMH010000133.1:0-9253 GCA_964580415.1 uncultured Nitrospirales bacterium | reverse complement strand
CACACGATCAGAGGAATGGGTGGAAAGCCGGGGCCTTTCAGCCCTCCGGATTGATGGTCTCTCCTCAAACCGATTTCTGTCCCCCCCGTCCTCAAGGGAGATATAAGACTTCTGTCCTCCATGTCTTAATTGCGCTATAGTCATGTCCATAACGGCGGAACAGCGGCGGCGTGCCGCGCGGCGCAAACACCACACAGGGAGTACCGGAACTATGATGCGTTTTCCCCGCAACAGCACCTGGGCAGGGGCGGCCTTCCTGCTCGCATGCGCCCTGAACGCCCCCGCCGGGGACGCCGCCCTGCCTCCCGGTGTGCGCGGCGAAATGGTGCTCTCACGCGCCAGCCATGCATGGATGTCGCAGCAAATCGAGGAGCCCTGCATCCTGCCCAATCCGAAAGTGCCGGGACACCTTGTCATCTTCTACGGAGCCGTGCCCGCGTCAGACAGGAATATTGCGGCGGTTGGCAAAGCATGGGCGGACGTCCATGAACCCTTCCGCTGGCATCAGGACGAGTCCAATCCCATATTCGGAGCGTCTGCCAAAGGCTGGGACTCGGGCAGTATCCGGCTCGACGCGGTCCTGTACATAGCCGAGGAGGATGCGTACTACATCTATTACTCCGGGACGAAAGGCAGTGTTCAGGATCGGATCGGCCTGGCAATCTGTCCCGCGGGCGCGGACGGATACTCGGGCGTGACCGCATCCTCCATATCACGGTATGGGACCGCCCCGGTGCTTGCCCCAGAGTCCGCGGCACCCTATCACGAAGAGATGGCCTCGCAGGCGGCGGTAATGCGCGAGTGGAACGCCGGGGAGAAATGCTGGAACTGGTACATGTACTATTCTTACCGTGGCAGGGACGGCGTGCTGCCCGGCATCCGCCTTGCGACTTCGCGCGACGGCAAGACCTGGACACGGCAGTTCAACACGGACGATCCGCGAGGTATGGGCCAGATTTTCCCATCCACGCCCGACGCCTACTACGAGTGGCACCAGATACTGAAGGTGGATTCAACCTATGTGCTCTGTATCGAGGCGGGCGTGGAACACGGGGCGCGCTGGAGGCCGGTACTGGCCGTCAGCACAGACCCGGTGCGGGGCTGGACGCAACTGGACCCCGCCGCCATGCTGCAAACGCAATGGCAGGGGCTCTACGACGACAAGACGCTCTATCACGTCGCCACGCCGGCGCTGTACAGGATGGAGAACAAGTGGTATCTGTTCGCGCAGGCCTGCGGCCGACCGGCCAACGACAACTATATTGATGGCGGTTGGGACATGTGGGGGATCGTCTGTGACCGGAAGATTCCGACACGCCCGGGTTGCGCAGACCTCTACATCCCCGGACTGCCCACCCGGGACAGCAACGCAGGGGGCAACTGAACCATACCGCCCCGGAACGACGGCAAAGGATCGGAAAATGGACGCTGTTGACGTGCAAAAGGAACTGCGGCGCGCGGCCAGCGCCGAAAAAGCCCGCATACTGTCCGGATTCTTCAAAACGGGGAAAGGACAATACGGTGAGGGGGACCGCTTCTTGGGGGTGGTGGTGCCGGAACAACGCAGGATTGCGCGAATGTTTCTGCCGGCAAAAGAGACGCCTTCGTGCCGCGCGGCGCTGGCCGAAATCCGCACACTCCTTGCGGGCTCCTATCATGAGGAGCGTCTGACCGCCCTGCTGATACTTGTGGAATTGTACAAGAGGAGCGGCGGGCAGGACCGGGAACGCATATTCACGTTCTACCTGAAGAATCTGGCCCGCATCAACAATTGGGACCTGGTCGATCTGAGCGCGCCGAACATTGTCGGCGCGCACCTGCTGGACAAGGACCCCGCACTGCTGTTCACCCTCGCGGAAAGCGACCACCTTTGGACCCGCCGCGTGGCGGTGCTCGCGTCGTTCACCTTTGTCAGGGCGGGGCGCTTTGACGTGACCCTGTCCCTTGCCGAACGGCTGCTCGTCGAAAAGAAGGACCCGCACGGCCTGATGCACAAGGCCGTTGGCTGGATGCTGCGCGAGACGGGCAAGCGCGACCGGCGGGTCTTGGAGGAATTTCTGGACCGGCATGCGCCGGAACTGCCGCGCACCGCCCTGCGCTATGCCATTGAACGGTTTTCGGAAGCGGACCGCCGCCGGTATCTCGGCGCGGTCAGGAACCGCTGAACGGCGGGTCGGGCGTCATTGTGAAGACGGGTCGCGCAGGAGTCCAAGCCCGGCAGGGGGCGACTGGGGGACGAAGACCCGGCTGGGCCTGCATGCGACATTGGGAATGACCGGCTGGAACACGGTGTCATTTTCGAAAATGCGGAACGGTATCTCGCGGTACTTGAACTTTGCGGCGGCCGCCGCAAAGCCGAAATCGTTGGCGGGAAGAATGATGGCGGCGTATTTCTTTTTGGAAAGCGCGTCGAAGAGTTCGTCCCGAAGTTTCTTTTTCAGACGCCCGTCATTTCCCTGCAGGATGTCCGTTGTCGGCATGGCATGGGCGAAGGTCTTCTTGCCGGCCATTGAGGCGTAATAGGTGTTGAACGGAATAAATATGTCCCCCTGGAAGGAGCGGAGATAGTCAATGAGTTTCCAACCGGCAGCCTCGTCGGCCTTGGTGGGAATCTTCGTCCCCGGGTTGTACAGGATTGCGGTGAACTGCGCGGCAACGGCAAGAGTGACAACG
Organism: uncultured Nitrospirales bacterium; assembly: GCA_964580415.1. Lineage (GTDB taxonomy): Bacteria > Hydrogenedentota > Hydrogenedentia > Hydrogenedentales > CAITNO01 > CAITNO01. The sequence continues at coordinate 6,580 of CAZOMH010000133.1, read as the reverse complement.
ACCGCCAGGACGCGGAGGAAACGGGCGGGCGATTTGAGCAGGCGGTCTGAAAGGGCCTGGAGCGCCGGGGGAAGTGTCATTGCCATGGCGGCATAAGCCGGCATGTCAACATTGAGCACGCTGCCCGGCTGGAGCCGCGCAATCCAGCATCCGGCAAAGGCACTGCCCATGATCAGGGGAAAGAAGAGATGCCTGCGGTCCCGCCACAACGAAAGTTCGGCGCAAACAAAGCACAGGGCGGCCAAACACCAAACCGGAACAACAAGCAGCATGCTGTGCTGCCAGAAACCCAGGAAATTGGATTTTAGGCCCGAAATGTCCTGAAGCAGTTTGAAGGTGTAGAAGGTGTACCACCCCCCCGTGGCGCGATCCATGCACAGGACGGCGGCACCCGCGCCAACCGTGAAGATTCCGGCCATCACGGCACCCTGCCGCCAGTTCACAAGCGTCAGATAGGCGGCCGCCCCGGCAAACACGAAGACCGCGGGATGTTTGGTGAAAACCGCAAGCAAAAACAGAACCGCCGCAAGGGCACTGTTCCATGCGGCCGGTTTCGGACGGCGCACGGCGTACAGCCCCGCCGTCAGCCAGAAGACGCAAAGCGAATCCACCCGCGCAATGTCGTACCATTCGCTCATGCATCCGTAACCCGCGGCATAGACGCCTGCCGCGACCACGCCATACACCGCGCTTTTCGTCTCGCGTCTCACAATGAGGAACAGCAGGACGAGGGTGCCGATGGCCGACAGGACCGAGACCAGCCGCAAGGGGAAATATCCCGCACCCAGAGGAAGGGAAAACAGTGCGGACACCCAATAATAAACAGGCTGTTGCTGGTAGCAGGCAAATTCCTGGGAGGGCTCCACATAGAGGCCCTTGCCGGCCAACACCCGCTGCACATTGACAACCATGCTTCCCTCAAGCCACTCCAGATCAAAGGGATAGCGTATCCGCGACAAGGACACATACAGAAAGAGACCGATGAACAGGACGGCCACTGCGAAAACCGCGCCAAGGGCCAGCCTGTGCGGCATGGGTTTCCCGGACGTGACAGCAGACTCGGCCGCGATGGACACGACCGGGCTGTCAAAAGACTCCTTTTTGCTCTTTATTTTCACGTTGCGCCACCTTGGGAGCACCGCCCCCCTGATCCCAAGCCACTTGATCATGAGCCCGGCTTTCGATCACGCCGTTCCAGATGCGTGGATTATACCTTGACCAGAATGGGCCTTCAATTGCGGAGTTGGGGGGGCGCCGCGTTGATTCGCGCGGGGCGCATGGTGTCTCATTCTCCGGACTCGGGCAATCATGCGCGAACGGCACACCGAAGAGGCCATCGAATCATGCAAACGGGTACAGAACTGAACCGTCGGGATTTCTTGAAGACCGCCATGGCGGGAACTGTCGGTTGTGGATTGAGCAGATGTGTCTTTGGAGAACAGCCGGGGAGTGACGGTATCCCGCCAAGGGAGGCGCTGGCCGTGTCATCCCCCGAACAGGTGGGTGTCTCCCCGGTAAAGCTGCAGGAAGCCGTGGACTTTGTCTCGCAGGAATGCGATGCCAAGACCTTTCCCGGCGCGGCACTCGTGGCCACGCGCGGCGGACACAAGTTTCTGGAGAAATACTGGGGCACCTGCGCGGGACCGGAACGCGCGGGGATGCCTTACGACGGCACGGTCTATAATATGATGTTCTCTTTTTCCAAGGCAATTACGGCCACGGTGGTTGTCATGGCGCATCAGGACGGTCTGATAGATTACGACACCCCCGTGTGCAAGTACATTCCGGAATTCACGGGCGGGGGCAAGGAACGCATCACGGTCCGACACGTGCTCACGCACGCGGCCGGTCTTACCAAGGCCCCCTCCGACCCGGTCAGCACAGAGGAGCAATGGAAAACAGCCATTGCCCATCTGTGCGCGATGGAGGTGGAGTGGGAACCGGGAACGCGCACGGGCTATCACGCGGTAAGCGGCATGCTGATCGCCGCGGACATCGTGCGCCGTGTGTCCGGCGGCAGGCCCTGGAACGACATTTGTCAGGAACGCCTGTTTCAGCCCCTGGGCGCGGGGTTCACCTTTGGAATCCCCCGCGCCGACGCGCCTGTGGCCGTCACCCCCGTTCCGAAGTCCTTTCCCTGCCCGGTCGATGCGGCGCACTTCACTTTCCTTGGGCACCCTTCCGGAGGCGCTTTCGCGCGCACCGACGACATGCTGAAGCTGCTCAACCTTCACCTCAACGGCGGGAAGTGGAACGGCAAGACCCTGATCCAACCGGATGCCCTCGCCGAGATGCACCGGGTGCAGTACCAGGCGCAAATAGACGCAGCCCTCGCCGCGGGCGGGAATCCCAGGCATGAGTACTGGGGACTGGGCTGGCTGTTGCGGGGAAACACCAACGAAGGCTGGTTCGGTTTTGGCAATGTCGCATCGCCGCAGACCTTCGGCCATGCGGGAATCGACACTGTCATAGGCCTCGCCGATCCGGCAAGGGATATTGCGATGGTCTTTCTCTCGACCGGCTCTCCCGCGGAAAGCGCCGTCACCACCCGCGTGCGGAACGGCGTGACCAACAGGATCATGGCCGCCGTGACATGACGCAAATCTTTCACCCAATGCGCCGGCAGGCAAGAACGTTTGGGGATAAACGAATATCACGCGCCGCCCGGCACCGGCCGGAGGAAAAGAAAATGCCGCCCCGGAATGCCCGGAAAGGGCTCTGGGGCGGCATGTTTCCAGAACACCGCAGCGGGAAAGGTCAGTCCTTGATAATCAGCTTGTCCTTCTCCGGCAACGGCGGGAAGGCGTTGTGCGGTTCCGACTGATACCAGTAGGCCACAGAACCGAGATCATCCTGCAGGGGAAGGTAACGCCCCTCGCTCTGCCAGCCAATAGACTGGAACGTCACGCGCAGATCGCTCTTGAACCGCACCGGATCGGTGATATGCCACCGGTACTCTCCGAAGCGGCGCTGCTCACCCTTGTACGGGATTTGATGAAAACCGGTGTAGGGGCTTGTGAAACTGTCATAAACCCATTTGCCCTTGTCCTTGCGCTCGTTAAAGCCGTAGGAGCCGCAAAAGTAATCCTCTTCCCCGGTGCCGCAGATGGTGGGAAAGTCCTTGTCGCCGTCGATATAGAACTTGGCCTCGCCTTCGCCCCACCAGCCTTCACTGTTCGCGCCATGGGCAAGGTAAGTGCCGACGTACTGGCCCGTGCCCTTGACCCCGTCCAGGATGGTGTAAACCTCCTTGTACGGCAACGGATTAACCCGGCGGAACTGGGCATGGAAATAGGCCGCGTTTTCCGGCACGGCTTCCAGCGAGTAGTTGATCTGGTAGTAAATGTTGGCCTGCTTGTCGTCCAAATTTTCCAAGGTAATCCGGAAACCCTTCCGGAAAGGCATCTGCCAGTAGGAGTTCAGGCCGCTCCTGGGATTCACACATATGGCGAGGGAGGTAATACGCGGCTCGTTGCCCATGCCCCAGCCGGACGCAAAGAAGTCGCCCGCCGGCGCCACCACAGACGGTTCGGTCTCGCCGTCCCAGTAGAAGCGCATGATCAGCAAACGATAGTTGCCGACCGGCGTCATCCAGATGTGGTTGATGACGCCGGAACCGTTAATCTCGCCCAAGGTGAACGTCTTGCCCGCCTCTATGTTTATATAGGGATTCACTTTCCAGCCCTGGCCCAGTTCACGGGCGGCTTTCGCGGCCGTTCCCTGTTCCAGCGTCGCCATACCGCCCTTGCCCTTCTCGCCAGTGAAATTCTCGGGGCTGATGGAACGGGTCTCGGCATCCTTGATGCCATAGAGCTGCCCCATGTTGGCCGTCTGTGCCGAAGCAAGCGGCGTGCAAAGCGCCAGAAGAAGAAAGACCAGGACCAAACGGCTTGTGCTCATGATGGATCGCGCTCCCATAGGTTGAACAACAACGACATCCGCGGATTTCGTTCAGACACACCGGCGGACTGAACGCCGCTAAAGTTACCTCTTCGGCATCCCCAAGGTCAAAACGCGCCCGTTCCGGGCGACGACCACACCAACCGCCTTGCCGGAAGCGGCATTCACGGTGCTATAATTCGCCCATGAAAAAGACCATCTCCGTCATATTCGGCACGCGCCCTGAAGCCATCAAACTCTGCCCGGTCGTGCTGGCGTTGCGCGATCACCCCACGCTGCAACCGCACGTCTGCGTCACCGCACAGCACCGCCAAATGCTGGACCAGGTGCTTGAGGTGTTCGGGGTGGTGCCCGATGCGGACCTGGACCTGATGCAGCCGGGTCAGACGCTGGGCGGATTCACTTCGCGGGCCGTCGCCGCGGTGGACGGCTATCTCGGCGAGCACAAGCCGGACATGGTCCTTGTGCAGGGGGACACCACCACGGTGCTCTCGGCGGCATTGGCGGCGTTTTACCACCACATTCCCGTGGGCCATGTCGAGGCGGGACTGCGCACGGGCAATCTTGAGTCCCCATGGCCGGAAGAGGCGAACCGCGTGCTGACCTCGCGCATTACCGCACTGCACTTCGCCCCGACGGAGTCGAACCGCCAGAATCTACTGCGCGAAAACGTCCCGGACAGAAGTATATTCATCACCGGCAACACCGTTATTGACGCCCTGCTCATGGCCGTGAAACGGGTCCGGGCCAACCCGCCCGAGATTCCCGGTCTCCCTGCACGCGCCGACACCGCGTGGTGGGCCCGGCCCATGGTGCTTGTCACAGGGCACCGGCGCGAGAGTTTCGGCGGCGGCTTTGAGGACCTCTGCAATGCCATCGCAACACTGGCCCGTCAGCATCCCCGGTCCGTTTTCGTCTACCCCGTCCATCTCAACCCAAACGTGCGCGAACCGGTCAACCGCATCCTCGGCGCGCCCGGACTGGACAACATTCTCCTGATCGAGCCCCAGTCCTATCTGCCTTTTGTGGGACTGATGGACCATTCCACGCTTATCCTGACCGATTCGGGCGGAGTGCAGGAAGAGGCGCCGAGCCTCCACAAGCCCGTGCTCGTCATGCGCGACACCACGGAACGCCCGGAAGCCGTCGAGTCCGGCGCGGTACAACTCGTCGGCACCGATCCCGGCCGCATCATCACCGCCGCCAATACCGTGCTGGAACATCCCGAACGGCCCTGGCCCATCATCCCCAACCCCTACGGCGACGGCCAGGCCACCCCGCGCATCCTCGACGCATGCGCGCAATTCTTCGCGCGCGCCTGAGACAGAATATAGTCCCTGCCCTTGATATCATCTTCAGGCTTCCTGATCGCGGACATGCCTGAGGGAGTGTGTTCGAAAAACGAGGGGATGGCATTTCTCCAGTGTGGAAACGTATTTGCCAATGATGCCTGAGTCATCTTGCCTCAGTCCTATTGTGGAGTGCGGTGGCAAAGCGCAGCGGCGACACCGCATTGGCTGGCCTCATGCGCGAGAGTAGCCAAAGCGGCGTCGATGCCGCCGCACTCCATATTGCGCGCTGCTCCATGTCGGGTTCGCGGACCCCTTTGTGCCGCAAGACTCGTTAAGCTGTGGTCAAATGCCCGAGAAAGCGTGCCCCCCCAGTTCCGACGGGATTAGGAAGTCGGACCTTAAGCGGATCGGGCCGCCGATTCTCCGGCAAGTTTTCCGCTGGCGAAAGCCCATTGCAGGTTGTAACCGCCGCAGGGACCGTCAATGTCCAGGATTTCGCCGACAAAGAACAACCCCTTTACCAGCCGGCTCTCAAGCGTTCGCGGGTCCACTTCGCGTGTGGAGACGCCGCCGGCAGAGACCATGGCCTTGTTGAATCCCTCGGTGCCGGTGATGTCCACCGCGACACCGGCCAGCCACTCCGCAAGGCGGCGCTGAACAGGCCGCGGAAGTTCTGCGGCGTGCAGGTCGCGGTCAATACCGGTTTCTTCGCAGACGGCCTCGGCGAGAGAATGCGGAAACTGTAAAGCGACCAGATTGCGCACCAGACGCCGGGGGTGCCCGGTGCGCCATGCGCCAATTGCCGCAAACCACGCTTCCGCGTTGCTCTCCGGTGTCAGGTGCAGTCGAACCGGCACCGGTGTTCCCGTTTCCGCCAGGAGCCGGGCGATTTCGCCGGACAAATCGAGCGCCGCCGGTCCTGACAGACCGCGGTGCGTAAACAGCAGGTCGCCGGTAATGCCCATGCGGGAGGCTTTGGGCAAATCGATTCTCAACCGGGCTCCCGGTATCACAATACCCGCGCAACGGTGCGGCCAAGCCTGGCGGGTTACAAGGGGCACCAGCGCGGGAACCGGAGAAACCACGGTATGCCCCGCCGCCTTTGCCAGGGCAAAGCCTGAACCGTTTGACCCCAAGGCGGGCCATGCACACCCCCCGGCGGCAAGAATGACCCGCGACGCGGGCATCGGGCCTTCGGTGGTTTCAATTCCCGTGATCACGCCCTCATCAAGAGTCAGGGCGGTCACTTCCGTGGCCGCATGCATTTCGACCCCAAGCGCCCGGCAGCGCGCAAGCAACGCATCCCGAACGTCCGCCGCCGATTGGGATGCGGGAAAAACATGCATCCCGTCCTCGCACTGGGTCTCGACGCCAAGCAACCGAAAGAA